>CALUUL010000100.1 GCA_944323945.1 Candidatus Gastranaerophilales bacterium | reverse complement strand
TATAATAAATGCTAAAATTTCAGCTAATTGTAGATTTAAGTTTAATCCTATTTTTGCATTAAATATAAATGATAATGTTATAAATATGTAGAATAGCCCAGGTATGAGAGTTATAAAGTAATTCTTTTTATTTTGATAAAGCATAATAGTTGCTATAAGGAAAGTAGGAATAACTAAAAGTTGATTAAATAACATTACATAATTCCATAAAGTTGCAAATTGGTTTGAATAATTTTTTGCACCAAACAAACATAAGAATATAACAATCATAGATGGTACTATAATAATTAATCTGTTTTTTATAGGTTTTTGGTCCAGATTAAAAGCATCTGCAATAATCATTCTTAAAGCTCTTAATGCAGTATCACCAGATGTTAAAGGTAAGCATAAGACAGCAAGAACAACAATTATTGAGAGGTTCAATGGAGTAAATTCTTTTGCTATAGTATTTACTACGTTAACTGTTCCAATCATATTGTCAGGAACTAAACCTGAATGATATACATATAAAGCACCTGCTGCCCAAATCATAACAATTAAACTTTCAAAACACATAGTTTTGAAGAAAACTTTACGCCCTTCATATTCATTATTTAATGTTCTTGCAACTATTGCAGTTTGAGTTGCATGAGAGCCTGATAATAGACCACAGCTAACTGTCATAAAGAAAAATGGTATCCAAGGTAATTTATGCCAATTTAAATTATGTATATTTAATTCAGGTATATTAATTCCGTTTATTACATAGCCTGTTAATAAAAGTACTGAACCGATAAGAACAAGTACCCCAATATACGGATATATTTTTGCCATTAATTTATTAATAGGGAATAGAGCCATTACAAAGAAGTAGGCTCCAATTATTATATATGTAACTATTGCTATTGGATTATTAAAGGTGAAATCATTTTCATTTAGAACTTTACCTAAATATAAATCACCTGCTGCATAAATGAATACGGTAACCCATAAAATAGACATAATAGATACAATTACAGTAAATGTTTTAAAAAATACAGAACCAAAATATTTTTTTGTGATTTGAGTTATTTGTAAACCTTTATTTCTTACAGATATCATTCCACTGAAATAATCATGTACACAGCCCATAAAAATGCAACCTAAAGGAACAATAATAAAAAATAAAGGTCCGAATACTATGCCTTGAAGGGCAGATAATATAGGTCCCATACCTGCTATATTTAGCAGATTGATTAATTGATTTCTTGTAGTTGATAAAGGAACATAATCAACTCCATTGTATAAATTTTCAGATGGAACTTTTCTTTCATCAGGTCCAAATTGTTTTTCTATGTATTTTGAATAGAATATATATCCAAATAAAAGAATTAAAAGACCTATGAAAAAAGTTATCATTTTTATTTTTCCTCATTAATCAAATATAAATACATTGAACATTTACTGCAATCGAACTCAATTCTAAATTTAATATTACTTTCAATTTGTTCTAAAGTCCAAGGTAATGGTGGAATATTTTTAGGATTTTGTTTTGAACATAAATCAAGTTCATTTCTTAAACAGTATCTTGAACTAAATACTTTTTTACCCTCTAAATCAAGTCCTGTTTCAAGTCCGGGTTCTATTTTTTCAACACCATGGCGTTCATAAAATGCTTTAGTACAAGAGTTTGTAACATTACCTAAATATGAAATTTCTTTTTTGTAATAAGGATAATTGTTTTTCTCAACTTGTACTTTATCAATTGGACGATTTTTTGCACGTTCTTTTCTTAATAATTCAAATATTTTATCTTTAAATAGTTCAAGATTATCTATCTTAATATCTTTTTGAGATATAACATCATCTATTACAAATTCACATTCTTGATCTAATTTGAATAATAATTTTTGTATTTTATCTTTTGGTATTACGTTTTTTTCAATGTCATATATTAATTCAATAGAATTTTTATCTTCATCAGTTGCTTTAATATTATATTTGTTATTTTTTTCTTCTATTTCTAATTGAACTGAAATAACTCTATAGTTTACAGACTCTTCAACTTCTTTAAACCCTTTTACGTCAATATATCGATATAAATCAAGTCCTGTAAGATTATCATTAATGCCTTTGGCATAATATTTATTATCTTCTTTTTCTATTATTTCAATTGTTTGAACCGGTTTATTATCTGCTTTATATCTTAATTTGTCACCAACGGATAAACTAATATCTGAATCAAGTATAAAATAGTTATTATCACTTTCTATGACTTTACCTATATTAGATCCTACAATATGATATTTTGAATACATTTCTTTTTTTCTTCCATTAATGAAGAAATCTGTGAATCCTTTATTAAAATTTTTGTATAAGTCAGGTTTAAAACCAAGGATTGTTCTGCCTGAAGATTTTCTTTTTATTCCCTTTTTCTTAACAATTTCATCAGCTATTTGTGAGAATATAGCAGTTGAATTTTTAACATGCTTTAAATCTTTTTCTCTTCCGGCTATTTTAAATGAATCGACACCTATATCAAAAAGTCTTTCAATTTCATTATGAAGACTTAAAAATCTTAGGTTAAATAATCTGTCATTTTCTCTTATTATATTTTCGTTTGCATCTTTAAGAGTCCAATTTCCCATACATCTTTCAGGACATACACCATGGTTTGATGCATTGTAGTGTGCTATGTCAGATGATTTTGTATTTTTTAAATTTTCTACATATGCAAGATAACAATTACCGCTATATCCTACGCATAAAAATCCATAACAGAAACACTCTATTTCTATATTGGAATTTTCAGTTATATCTTTTATTTCTTCGTATGTTAATTCTCTTGGAAGTACAATTCTTCTTACATTACATTTTTCAAAGAATTGTGCATCCTCTTTTGTATAACAGCCTGTGTTTGTACTTAAAATCATAGGAATAGGAGGTAAATCAAGTTCTAATATACCAATATCTTGAATAATTAATCCGTCAACTCCCATTTCATAAAATTCATTAATCATATTTTGAGCTGTTTTTATATCTTCTTCTGTATATAAAAGACAGTTAAGCGGAATATAAATTTTAGCCCAATATTTATGAGCAAATTCAACAAGTTCTTTTATATCTTTCATTGAATTTGCGTGTTCGTGTCTTAATGAAAATTTAGGAGCTCCAATATATATAGCATCAGCACCGCATCTTATGGCTTCTTTTGCATAAAATAAATTTTTTCCCGGTGATAATATCTCAATATCTTTAAGATTTCGTTTTGACATTTATTTTACTCCTTGTATAAATTTTCTATTTCTTTTTCATATTTTTTGCATACAGCTTTATACTTTGTTTTTAGTGTTGTTGTTAATAAACCATTATCTACTGTAAATTCTTCTTTTAAGAAATAAATCTTTTTCAATTTTTCAAAATATCTGAAATCGGTTTTTCTTCTTATTTTTTCATTTAAATGTTCAATAATAAACTGTTTAAATGCTTCGTTGTTATTAGGTTCTGTTTTATTAATATGATTTTTTTCACACCAATCTAAATACTGTTTGTCTTCTAAAACAGCTAAAGCTGCAAGATAAGGTTTACCGTGTCCAACAATTATTAGTTGTTTTATGTATTCTGAATCTTTTGCTTCATTTTCAAGCAAAGGAGTAAATACATTATAACCATTCGACATTACAATTACATCATCATATCTTGATAGAACCATTAAATATCCATCTTTATCAACATAGCCAAGATCACCGGTATTTAAAAAATTATTTTCTAATAATGCTTTAGCTGTTGCTTCAGAGTTTTTATAATATCCTTTCATTATTTCTATTCCGCCTAAAGTAATAAGACCTATTTCATTAGGTTTAAGTTCCTTATGAGTTTCAGGATCTATTATTCTAATTGTAGTACCTTCAAATGCTACGCCTACGGTGTAATAGTGTTCCTTTTGACTTTCTAAAGTATTACTTACTGCAAGCCCCGTTGTTTCTGTTAATCCGTAGTGTTGTATTAATGGAATTGACATTATATTGTAATAATCTTCCAATGGCTTTGCGAGGTGCGCAGAACCTACAAATATAATTATTTCATCTTTAAATAATTTGTTTCTTATAGGTTTATATATTTTTTTATCTATTATTTGTTTTATTTTCTTTATTAGAAATAAATTAGTTTTATTACGTTCAAGTTTTAATATTACTTGAGATATACAAAATGCAATATGATAGAGTTTTGAAAAAATTAATCCTTTTTTATTAACTTCTTCCATTAATTTAGAATGAATTGTTTGCATAATCTTAGGTGCACAATGAAGATAATCAGGTTTTTCTCTATCAATAACATTATAGAAATCTTTGTATTTAGTAAAAATAACTTTGCATCCTTCAGAAAAACAAAGAAGGACAAAACTTTTACCTCCGGCACTGGAAAGCGGAAATGTCACTATAAATTTTTTATCCGGTTTTATCTTGTTGAATTTTTGTAATTCTTCAACAACATAAGACATTCCGACATTAGGAAGCATTGCACCTTTTGGTGATGCTGATGTACCTGATGTATAGTTAATATATGCTATATCTTCAGGGTTTTCTTCCCAATCAGTTATTAAATTTTTTTCTTTTTCTGAATCAAGTTCCCCAAGAATATCAGATAAAAAGATTACATTTTTTATATTTTTGAAATTTTTGTTTTCACCTGTATATATTATAAATTTCAGATTATTAATATTTTTACTGTTATTATCAAAAAAGTAGTCTATTACTTCAGAACTATCAGTAATTAAAGCAATACAGTCACTGTTTTCAAAAACAAAATTTAACTCTTTTATACTTATTTCAGACGTTTTTGAAACACATACTCCGCCAAGAGTAATTATAGCTTGTTCAATTATTAACCATCTTGGAAAATTAGCCGCAAAAAGACATATATTATCAGCTTTCTTTAAACCTAGTTTTGATAATTTTTCATTAAAAAAACACAATTCATTAAATGCTTGTTTATAAGTTATTTCAGTGCTGTTTGTGCTATCTGTAAATGCTATATTGTCTTGATATTTATTGCATGTCTTTCGCCATAAATCAAATAAAGACTTATATTTATAGTTTTTATTGTACATACCACAGAGTTTATCATAAGAAATTAGTAAGAGTCAAACACTCTTTTATATATAAAAAAAGAAGATTTATAATCTTCTTTTTTATTATTTTATATTTTTCTTTAATGTATTAGTTGAATCTAACTCTTGTTAAATCAGCTTTTCTAATTCTAATGTTTTGAGGTGTAATTTCCAATAATTCGTCATCAGAAATATATTCCATACAATCTTCTAAAGACATTTTTCTATGAGCTTGCAAAGTAACCATAACATCAGCAGTTGCACTTCTCATATTTGTAAGTTTTTTAGTTTTACAAACATTTATTTCTATATC
>CALUUL010000099.1 GCA_944323945.1 Candidatus Gastranaerophilales bacterium | reverse complement strand
ATGATTTAAGCAAAGAACAATTTGATAAAATAGCAAATGAATTGGTTTTGTATTTCCCAATAACAAAAAAAGAAAATCAAATGGATAGAGATGTTCTTATAGAATTATTAGATTATAATAAATATCTTTACTTTGTATATGTTTGTTTAAAAAATAATGTTGAACTTTTAGAAGAAATAACGAATAACAATTTAAAATTTTTAGACAACTTTACAGATAAAGAAAATTTTCTTTGGGCAAAAAAATATTATTTATTCCCAGAAGTAGATAAAGTTGACTATATTCAACAAAAAATGAAGATGCTTAAAGCATTTTCTGAATTTTCAAAATATAAAGAAGAAAAGCAAATTTTGATGATTATAGTTGATTTGATATTAAATCAACACGATATACAAAATAATATTCCTTTGTTAGTAACAATATCAAAATATATAAAAAATTTGTTGAAAGATTTTCCAAAAGCCTTGCTTTCTGAAATATTAAATCAATCATCACATAAAAAGGAGATATAAAAAATGGCACTAGACCCGATAAAAACATTTAACCAATTAAACGAAGCATATAAAGACTTCCTTGATGCACAATTTACATTTAGAAATGACAAAATTAACAAAGCAGCAAAAGATGCCTTGTCCAAAGAATGTCAATTGTTAAAAGGACCATTTATACAGGCAACTATGCCGTATAAAGGGACTCATACATTAAAAGAATTGGTTGAAGAAGGTGTGTTAAATAAAAATATTAAAAATGCCTTCACTTATGATGAATATGCAGTTTATAAACGATATAACCATCAAGAAAAAGCAATAAAATTGGTCAATAATAATAGAAGTATAATTGTCGCATCTGGAACTGGTTCTGGTAAAACAGAATGCTTCTTTATTCCGATAATAAATGAACTGCTTAATGAATTTGATAATAACACCCTATCACCAGGTGTTAGAGCTCTTTTAATATACCCAATGAATGCACTAGCAAATGACCAAATTGGAAGGTTAAGAGAATCTTTAAAAAATTTGCCACAAATAACCTTTGGCAGATATATTGGAGAAACGCCAGAAGGCAATAGAGAGAATATCCCAAAAGGCAGAAAAGAAGCAAATGAAAGATATAAAAGAGTTAATGGTAGTGATGCTTTAGACAATGAACTGCTTACTCGTGCTGAAATGGAAGCAAGACCGCCACATATTCTTATTACAAATTATGCAATGCTTGAATATATGCTTTTAAGAGCAACAAGTCAAAAAATTTTTAAAGGTAAATATAGCGATAAATTCAAATTTCTTGTTTTAGATGAAGCACATACATACAAAGGTGCACATGGAACAGAAGTCGCAATGTTGATAAGAAGATTAAAGGAAGCAGTTTTTGGAAGAATTGACAATTGTCTAACTTGTATTGGAACAAGTGCTACACTTGGTGGAGAAGAAGGCGAAATTGAAAAAGTTGTAGATTTTGCAAAAGATTTATTTTATGAATATTTTGATAAAAATTCAATTATTCAATCTGACAGATTACCATTGTTGGAAGTAAGTGGACAAATTAAAGATTTGTCTTATTACCAACAACTTTTTGCTGAATACCAAAATTATAATAAAGATGATAAATCTGCAAAATTATACAATATCTTGTCGCAAGATAAATTCGTTTATGAAATAAGAAAAAGAATCTTGCAAAAGACTATGACTATTCAAGAATTGTCGGATGAATTAAAACATGATTTAAAAATTATAGATACAAATTTGGAAGATACAATTGCAAAAACCATTGAACTTTGTGGAGAAGCAATTTCGCCAACTGATGGAAATCCATTAATAAATGCTAAATACCATGTTTTTGCAAGAACATTGGAAGGCGGTTTTATAACTTTTGCTGATGATGTAAAAATCTTTACTGATAGAAAAAAAGAGTATAATGGATATAAAGTTTATGAATTATTAAACTGTATGAAATGCGGACAAGAATATATAGTTGGCTCTGTTGATGTAATAAATGGCGAAGAATATCTTATACCAACCGAAGATGATAACAATGACTTATTTATGCTTTCTTTGTCCGATGGAGAGATTTCTATTGATGAAGATGATTCGTTAGATGAATTTACCTACTCCGAAGAAGATAAACAGGAATATGTTATGTGTCCAAAGTGTGGCAAACTTTTCCCAGCAAAAGTTCCAGAAACTATTTCTTGTTGTGGAATAAATGCTACTAACTTTATAAAAATGACAAGAATTCCTGCAAAAGCAAGAAAAAATAATTGCTATAAATGTGGAAAGTTTAATAAAGGAACTATAAGAAAACTCACCACAAGTGAAGATTCTGCAACAGAAATGTTGACACGAAAACTTTACCAATTATTGCCTGAAGAAAAAACTAAAAAAGAAGAAATAAAAACGGATAGCATTTGGGGAAGCATAAGTAATTTAGAAGATGAAACTGTAAATGGCAGAAAATTATTGGTATTTTCAGACAATAGACAAGATGCCGCTAAATTTGCAATTTTTATACAAAACAGATATAACGATTGGTTATGGAAAAATATTATCTACAATGTTATTAAAGATATGAATGAAGAATCTATAAGTTTTAATTTGCTATCAGAAAGATGTTTTAGAATAGCAAATGAACATAAATTGTTTTATGATATAAACAATGACGATGATAAAAAAAGTATTGCTAAACAGCACATTATGCAAGAAGTTATCGAATTGGACCCAAGAATGTCTTTAAATAGACTTGGAATGATAAATATTAAAATAAATTCTTTGGATAAAATTGATAGTATAGTTATTGACCATTTTTGTAATGATTATGAGATTTCAAAAGATGAATTTCTTAACATAATTTATATGTTGTTTGACAGTTTAAGAAGACAAGGTTGTGTGCAATTTCCAGAAGGTGTTAGTCCTACAGATGATGCTTTTGAGCCTAAAAATAGAAATGCATATTTTAAAAGTCAAGGTGGAGAAAGAGGAAAAGATTATCAAGTTTTTGGATTTAAGCCTTCTGACAAAAGAACAAATAGTCGTTTAAATTATTTACAGCATTTCTTTGAACACAAAGGCCTTAATCAAGTAGAAAGTAATGAAAAGACTCTAAATTTTCTTGATGAACTTTCAAATTCGTTTAATGAGAATTATTTCTTTACAAAATTACCTATTTTAATTCGAGATAAAGCAAATGGTTATTATCAGTTAAGATTGGATAATATCTCTTTTGAAAAACAAAAGGGCAAACTCTATGTATGTGATAAATGTGGAGAAACTGTAAAAATCAATCTTTTCGGAATATGTACAAAGACAAATTGCGATGGAAATTTAATTGAAATAAATGAAAATGAAGATAGAGGAGATTATTATCGCCAAAGTTTTTCTAATATTCAATTGATACCTATGAATGCCAAAGAGCATACAGCACAAATTTCAAGCCAAACTGCAACCGATTTACAAAAACATTTCAAGGAAAATGAAGTTAACATTTTAAGTTGTTCAACAACATTTGAAATGGGTGTTGATATTGGTTCTCTTGAGTCTGTCGTTTTGAGAAATGTTCCCCCAGAAACATCTAATTATATTCAAAGAGCTGGGCGTGCAGGAAGAAGAGGCTCATCTGCTGCGTTTATATTGACTTTTGCCAAGAGAAGGTCACACGATTTAACTTATTATAATGACCCTGTCAAGATGATTAATGGTATTATACAAGCTCCTTACATAGAGTTGAATAATGCCTATCTTGTTAGAAGACATATTCATTCGATTATTTTTAGTTATTTAAGTTATATAGGATACAACCTTAAATCCGTGAAAGATTTGTTGGCACATGATAATCATCCTAATTTGAACATTGAATTATATAATATTTTAAGCAAAAAACCGCAAGACCTTTTTAAATCAATCAATATTATTGTCCCGGAAGAGATAAAGAAAGAACTTGGCGTTGACAATGATTGGGCATTTGTTAAAAAATTGGTTGATAACAATAATCCTAACAATGAAGATGCTTGTTTAGATAATGCAATCAATAATTTTGAAGCTTCTATAAATGAATTATCAAATGCAGAAGAAAAATATTCGGAAGAAAAGAAATATTCGGAAGCGGGCAAATTAAAAAGATTGATAGGAACATACAATTCAAAAGATTATATCGCATTTCTGGCAGAAAATAATGTTCTTCCAAGATATGGCTTCCCTGTGTATGTTGTGCCACTAGATTTGAACACAAGCGATATTGTTAAAAGTTCAATAGATTTAAACAGAGATTTGAGAATGGCAATTACTGAATACGCCCCAGGAAGTCAAGTCGTTGCAAATGGAAAATTTTGGAAGCCTTATGCTTTAAAGAAACAACCCAACAGAGAATGGCCTACTTATGATTTCGCTATATGCGAAAGTTGTGGGAAAATATATTTTTATAAGACTGCACTAGGCGTAGAAAGTCTTAACAGAGAGCAAACATGTTGTCATAGAACATTAAAATATAAGCAAATGGTTATTCCACAATTTGGTTTTATCACAAAAGACTCTGATAAAGAATCTGTAAAATTAAAAGATGAAGTTAAATATTTTTCAGAGACATTTTTCAATGGATTTGAAAAAAATGCTAAAATTGAAGAAAATGATATTGTCTTAAAAGATAAAGTTATACATTCTGTTTATTCACCACACGGAGAAATGTTTGTTATCAACAGAGGAAAATATGCTTCTAAAAATAGAAATATCGGATTAGCTTTTAATGTTTGTGAAAAATGCGGTTATGTTCAACTTAGTTTGACAAAAGCTGGATCAACATCTCATGAGCATAGAACTGCAAATAATTTCCCTTGCACAGGTAAGTTAGTGAGTTGTTATTTAGGGCATCATTTTACATCTGATGCTTTGGTTTTACATTTGCCACAATATAAAAATCCTATGGCAGAATATGAGTCCATACTTTATGCTATAATTGAAGGAGCATCAAAGTTTATGGAAATAGATAGAAGAGAAATTGGCGGTGCTGTTTGGAAAAATGGAGATACTAATGGATTTAGTGTGACATTATTTGATACAGTTCCAAATGGTGCAGGACATGTGAAAAGAATGCTTGGACATATAAAAGAAATTTTAGTTGAAGCATTAAAGAAAGTAGATGGTAAATGTGGCTGTGGCGAAGAAACTTGTTGTTATGGTTGTTTGAGAAATTATGACAATCAAGCATATCACGATACTATGTCAAGAGGTTGGGCAAAAGAATATTTAACATGGTTATTATCATAAAATTATTTTTAGAAAAAATCTTAATTGTGCTATAATGATTTTATGAAATATTATGATGATGAATATGGATATGTTGATGTGTTAGACCTAAAAAAGATAAAAGAAATAAGACAAAAAGAACGCATTGAACAAAATAAAATTAAAATTGAAGATAAGAAGAAAAGGAATAAAACATATCTTAAAGGACAACGTGG
>CALUUL010000098.1 GCA_944323945.1 Candidatus Gastranaerophilales bacterium | reverse complement strand
GTTCTTTTGCTTTGACTGTCAATTACGTTGTTTCTGTCGTGAACGTTGCCTTTGGCGTGTCGCTCTCTTACAAATAACCTCTTTGAGGGGGGTTATAGGGGGAAACTTCCCCCTGATTGTTTGAGCCGTAAGGCTCATGAAAAATTTTTTCATATCTTGATTTTGTGTTATCATGAATTTCGTGAAATCGTACATTTAAAATTTAGGGTAATAACCTACGGCTTCGCTCGTTTTGGTGGCAGTTCTTTCAACGGTCTTCTTTGCGGTTCTTTTGCTTTGACTGTCAATAACGTTGTTTCTGTCGTGAACGTTGACTATGGCGTGTCGCTCGCTTACTAAAAAGATAAGGGCAACAATTTACGGCTTCGCTCGTTTTGGTGCTAATTCGAACAACGGGTTGCTTTGTGGCGTGTTCGCTTTGAATGTGAACAATGCCGTTTCTCACTCGAATTGGAACTATGGCGTGTCGCTCTATTACTAAAAATAGTCTTACAATGTAGGTTGTTGTCCTCACCACTTGGTGAAAATTAACCGAAAAAGAGGCACGGATTAGTAGCCTTCGAAAATCTGTGAGGTTTTAGTAAGAGATGAAATCATATAACCACCTCTTTGAAATTGCAATAAGTGATGATGTAATTTCATCATCACTTATGAATGCAAGTTTGGGTAAACGGTCAAGACCTGAAGTTGAAAGAATATTATCCAACAAAGAAAAATATGTCAAGAAAATAAAAGAATGGTTGTTAAAAGGTGAATATGTTCCGCATGTTCACAAAGCACGTGTTATAAATGACGGCTTTCTTCGCAAGAAAAGAATAATTATACAACCTTATTTTTACCCTGAACAAATTGTACAACATATTGTTGTAAAAACATTAAAACCAATGTTTATGAAAGGAATGTATGATTTTTCATGTGGTTCTGTTCCTAAACGTGGTATTCATTATGGTAAAAAATATCTTGAAAAATTTATTAGAAGAAATTCAAAAGAAATAAAATATGTTTTGAAACTTGACATACATCATTTTTATCAAAGCGTAAATATTGAGCTTCTGAAAAAACGTTTTCAGAAATATATTCATGATGAAAAGATGTTGAAACTTATTTATTATGTTCTTGATTCTAACACTGCAAATTTAGACGGTGAAGAAATAAAAGAAGGTCTTCCTATTGGGTTTTATACTTCGCAATGGTTTGCAAATTGGTTTCTTCAACCTTTCGACCATTATATAAAAGAAGAATTAAAAATAAAATGTTATGTTCGTTACATGGACGATATAGTTATTTTTGGGCGTAATAAAAGAGAATTGCACCAAAAATTTCTTTTAATAAAACAATATCTTGAAAGCATAGACTTAGAAATAAAATCAAATTATCAGGTCTTTTTATTTGATTATATCAAAAAAGGTAAAAGAATTGGCAGACCTATTGATTTTATGGGGTTTAAATTTTATAGAGATAAAACAACAATCAGAAGTTCAATATTTTTGCGTGCGATTCGCAAAGCAAAGAAAATGAAGAAAAAAGAAAAAATAAGTTGGTATGATTGTTGTCAGATGATTAGTTATGTGGGGTGGTTTTATTTTACAAATACGCATTGTGCTTATAAAAAATATATTGAATCAAACGTTAATATTAAACTTTGTAAAAAATTAGTGGGCAAACATTTTAAGAAAAAGGAGTAAAACAATGAATTACCAAAATGTTGAAAGTATGATTAAACCTTCATTAATTGACAAGACTTCTTCACCTGACGGCGTTTATGTACGCAGAAATATTAAAGAAGTTGTTTTAGAGGAAGGTGAAAAAAAATATTATTATGAAGAAGCACTTATTTCTAAAAATGATTATGAAACATTTTCAAGGGATTTACTTGTTGGACAAATAAATGACGAAGACAACACGGCTGAATATGAAGCATACAAAACAAAATTAGACACAGGAGTTTTGTATAAGAATGGCAAATACTATAAACCAAAATGGACTTCTATTTATTTCAAGAAAGCACTTGAAATTAAAACAATGCTTGAATTAAGACAGGCTATGATGAATTTACAAAGCGAAACAATAGAAACTTCTACATTGCCTGATATAAGTTCATTAACTATTAATGTATATGATATTACTGCTAAACCTGAAAATGCAGTCAATATGACACCACTTGAAGTTTCAGATTTATGGCTATTCTTAACTTTGAAGCAAGAAGAATTTTTTAACGAATACAAACAAAGTTTAAATAATTAAATTCAAGTTTTTAATATCTTTTGATATTTTTCTTTTTACAACTTGATACAAGAACATAAAGGGGGCTTTATGGCTAAAATTGTGCATTTCAAAAGTAAAAAACAGAAAGTCAAAGAATGGTTACAAGATTTATTTTCTCAAAAAATTGAGAAAGTAAAATCAATGGCAGTGATTATGGATACAGAAGATGAAGTTGTAACTGCTTATTTAAACGCAGATTTAATGCAGAAAATAAACTTAAAGCAGCACTTTGAGTTTGACATTTTAGACCAATTTATGGCTCGCAATATAAATAGATATGTAGAATTTATTGAATAAAGAAAGGGGTAAATTTTTATGAAAAAATTATTAATTATTTTAGGAATCTTATTTTTTTGTTCTGCAAGTGTATTTGCTTCTGATGATACAAACAACACGCCTGTACAGAATGTGCAAAATGAACAAAGTTATTTTACTGCAAACATTCAAAAACAACCGCAAGAAAAAGGCGGTAAACAAGGTATAAAAAATCACTTTACCTTTTTCACAATTAATATAAATGCAAACGGTAAAGTTATTAATTATACCTTACCAGAAGGAAAACAGTAGCGGAATAATAATTTATTTGAATATTAAGTTTTAGAGGATGTTGAAAATGTGCATTAAATGTTTTGAAAAACTCCCTCGCTTTTATTATAAAGAGAGGGAGTATATAACTTGGCAAGATGATGAATATTGTCGTGTTGGCTTTTCTGAAATTCCTGACATTAGAAATAAAGAAATTAACATAAAAGTAATGTCGGAAGCTGAAATAAAGAAAGCTAAAAAGAAGCCACTTTTTTTGAAAAATACAATAGATGTTTGTTTAATCGATAAAATTAAAAATAAAACATATGTTTTCACGATTTATGCTTTTTATGATTATGACGGTGCAAGCGTACCTCGTTTTTTGTGGCGGATAATAGGAACAAAAGAAAGTATTGAATTTAAGATAGCGTCTTTAATTCATGATGTATTATGTGAAAATCATTCTTATGTAGATAATGATAGATATTTTGCAAATAAAATTTTTGAACGTTTGCTTCAAGCTGGGGGTGTCTGTGCATTTAAGCGTTGGTTAATGTTTCATTCTGTTGATAATTTTCAAAAGTTTTGTGGTTGGGGGAAGGTATGAGTTACGAATTAGTAGGAATTTTATTAGCAGTTATCACACAAGGCTTATATGTTGCTTATAAAATGGGGAGATTTGAGGAAAAACTGAACAATCTATCTAAAAAGCAAGACAAACACAATAATCTAATTGAACGTATGGTGCGTGTTGAAGATAGTACAAAATCGGCACATAAAAGAATAAACAATTTAACAGGAGTAAAAGAATGAATATATCGGAAAAAGGACTCAACTTAATAAAAAAATTTGAAGGTTGCAGACTTGAAGCGTATAAATGCCCTGCAAACGTTTGGACAATTGGCTACGGTCATACAGGTTCAGAAGTTCATGCAGGTTTAAAAATTACACAAGAACAGGCGGAAAGCTATCTTAAAACAGACTTACTTATTCATTGTAATAATGTATCAAAATTAGTGAAAGTTCCATTAAATCAAAATCAGTTTGATTCACTTGTATCATTTGAATATAACGTTGGTTATGGAAATTTTTCAAAGTCAACACTGCTAAAATTATTAAATCAAAAAAAATATAAAGAAGCTGCACAACAGTTTGAGCGTTGGAAATATGCAGGGGGGAAAATTCTTATTGGTTTAGAAAAGAGAAGACAAGCAGAAAAAAATCTGTTCTTGGGGTAGTTTCTTAATGTCCGTTTTGTGTTCGGATGTATTCGGTTTGCATAGTTTATCTGTGCAAACCATTTTTCTATGTTTATTTTTTTTGTGCTATATTATTTCTATGAAATCAGCAGTTATATATGCACGTGTATCTTCTGACAGACAAGAAAAGGAAGGTTGGTCAATTCCTGCACAAATTGACTTCTTAAAAAGCTATGCCGAAGAAAAATGTTTTTTTATTGAAAAAATATTTTCCGAATCTGAAACAGCAAAAAAAGCAGGAAGAAAAGCCTTCAATGAAATGTTGAAATTTTGCACTGAAAGAAACATCAATATAATTCTTGTTGAAAAAACCGATAGATTATACAGAAATTTTAAAGATTATGTTATTTTAGAAGATTACGATTTTGAAGTTCATCTTGTAAAAGAAAATTCAATTATCAGTAAAAATTCACGCTCACACGATAAATTTATTCATGGCATTAAGGTTCTTATGGCAAAGAATTACATTGATAATTTATCTGAAGAAGTCAGAAAAGGTTTAAATGAAAAAGTTTCGCAAGGTTATTATCCGCACAGAGCACCTGTTGGCTATAAAACAATCATAAATCCTGACAAGAAAAAAATAATTGTGCCGGACGAAGAAAAAGCACCATTTGTAAAACGTTTATTTGAACTTTACGCTTCAGGACTTTCAGCAGAACAAGTGAAAAAAATTTTGTTTGATGAAGGTCTTTATCACAATACAAAACCTTATGCAAAATCAAGATTAATTCAGATACTACATGACTGTTTTTATATTGGTAAATTTTTATATAAAGGTGTTGTGTATGACGGTAAACACGAACCTTTAGTAAGTGTTGAATTATATAACAAAGTTCAAAAGATGTTTAATCAATCAAAAGCACGCACGCATGATGTTGAATTTCCATATACAGGGGTTATTAGATGTGGTTATTGTGGTTGCCAATTAACGGCAGAATTAAAAAAAGGGAAGTATATATATTATCACTGTACAGGTAAACGTGGTGGTACTTGCAAAAGGGATTACATTCGTGAAGAAAAATTTGATAAACTAATTATGGAGTTATTAAATAAAATCTCGAAAGCAATTCCTGAAGATATTTATCCAAAAGTTTTACATGCAGTAAAAGAAATGAATAACATGAGTGTTGAATATAGCACAAATAGTTATGAGCAAATTGCAAAGAAACTTGCAATTTTAGAAAAAAGACTTGATTCACTTTATGAAGATAAAGTTGACGGAAAAATTTCTTTAGAATTTTGGGAAGAAAAAAATAGAGCATGGCAAAAGGAAAAAAATAAACTATCAATTCAACTTCAAAGTATAAGTAGAACAAATGACACTTTAAGAGAAGGTTCGAACTTATTATTAGGAATAGCAAAAGACTTACCACAACTGTATTTACAGGGTAACACCATTGAAAAAAAACAAATTTTAAATTTAATAGGTTCGAACTTTATTTATAAAGACAAAGAATTAAGCATAGAGCTTAATTCAGTCTTTAATTACTTATTAAATTTTGACTTTTTGAAAAAATCTGGAGACGGCGGGAGTCGAACCCGCGTCCAAAATGATAACAAATGCAAATCTACAAGTTTAGGATTTTTTAATTTC
>CALUUL010000097.1 GCA_944323945.1 Candidatus Gastranaerophilales bacterium | reverse complement strand
AGGACCGCCCGGGAAGATAGCTAGTTGCCGGATTCAAGTTTAGAGGAGTTAGATGATTTTCATTTAACTCCTTTTTTTAATAGGAAGAGGACACCACCCCCTCTCGAAAAAAGATAATTAATCTTTTTTCTCGGCAGAGTCATTCCGAACACGGTCGTAAAGACTACTTGCGGTGAAAATACTTGGCGGAGTGGAGCCTAGGGAAGATAGCTAGTTGCCGGATTCAAGTTTAGAGGAGTTAAGTGATTATTTCATTTAACTCCTTTTTTTAATAGGAAGAGGACACCACCCCCTCTCGAAAAAAGATAATTAATCTTTTTTCTCGGCAGAGTCATTCCGAACACGGTCGTAAAGACTACTTGCGGTGAAAATACTTGGCGGAGTGGAGCCTAGGGAAGATAGCTAGTCGCCGATTCAAGTTTAGAGGAGTTAAGTGATTATTTCATTTAATTTCTTTTTATTTCATATTATTATTTTTATTTTAGGAAAATACGTTAGTCTTAAAATTTTTGGTTTATTTTAAACTTTTTATGTTGTTGATTATAAATAAGTTGGAGTATTTATGCCTTTTTTTAATTTAAGTAGTAAAAATATTAGTTTTAAAGTTGTTGATAGTGATTTATCTTCTTCAACATCTGATGATTGTTTCATTGAAATTACAGTAAAAAAAGCTTTTCTAAAAGAGTTTTTATCAAATTTACTTTTATTTCATGAAAAATCCCAAGTGTTTAATATTCCGTTAACAAAAAGAGAAAAGCAAGTATTAAAGTGTTTATCATCTGGAAAAAATAATGCTCAAATTGCTGAAACAATGAATGTAAGTATTCATACTGCTAAAGTTCATATTCATAATATATTCAATAAATTATCTGTTCAAGATAGAACTGAAGCTGTAGTTAAAGCAATAAAATATAAATTAATAGATATTTAATATTAACTTTTGTTAACTGCAACGCAATTTTGTTTTTTTAAAATACTTTATTAACATGTAAGGTAGATTTTTGGGGTTTAGTATAAGTATGGTTGATGTTTCAAATTTTGATGCTATAGATAAATCAAAAGCATTAAATTATTCCGACTTTAATTCATCTCAACTGACAGATTTGTCTGATAATGATGTTAGTATATTTTCTGATTCTATGTCTACATCTGATGATAATGTTGATTCTTTACAAATGCAGTTAGATAGTGTTGAGCAAAAACAAGGTTTTTTCTCTAATGTTTGGAATGACATAAAAGAAACTACCGGTCTTGGAACCAGCGTGAAAAAATGCGATGAAGCTATAGAAAAATATAAAAATGGGGAAATATCTTTTGAAGAAGCTTCAGCCACAATAGATGAATTTTCTCAAAAACAAGATAGCAGTTTAGATTTATTTTCTAATATTGCTACAGGTGTAGCCGCAATTGCAGCAGCAAGTTTGGCAGGTGCAGCTATTGTTGCTTCTGGTGGTACTGCTACTCCTTTAGTATTGGCTGCTATTGGTGCTGGAACAGGTGCTGTAACAAAGACGGCTTACAAATTTACAGACAGAGCAACAAATGAACTTGAAGGTGATTCATTAGATGGAAAACAAATGTTGAAAGATGGTTTATCAGGTGCTGTAACTGGTGCTATTGGCGCTGCAACAATGGGTACAGGTAGTGCTGCAGGTTCTCTTGGTTCTTCTGTAACTAAATGTGCTGTAAAAAGTGCAAAAACAGGTTTTGTAACGGGTGCGGTTTCTGGTTCTTCTAACTATGTAATTGATACTTCATTTGATGAAGATAAGGACTTTGATACAAAAGAATTCTTAAATGCTACTGCAACTGGTGCAGTTGTTGGTACGGCTGTTGGTGGAATTATGGGTAGTGCAAATGGCGCTATGCGTTATACCGGGGTATTGAAACATGGTGGTATGGTAAAAGTTGATGACTCAGGTAAACTCCTTAATGCTTCAGCTGAAGATATTGTTGCTAATTCTGCTTGTAATGCCGAGTACAAGCTCGTAAATAAAGGGATTCGTTCTGTTGCTGCTTAATTTTCATTTTATATAATATATCATCACAAAAAAGCAATGTATTTCATTGCTTTTTTAGTTTAATATATTTATATGATTAATTTTGATTCTTTAATATTAAGACTATTTTTAGATGAAAACAGGGACTTTTTTGAAGGTGCAAAAATTCAAAAAATTCAGCAGCCAAATCGTTCCGAATTAATTTTTTCTATTCGCAATTTTGGTGAGTCAAGAAAGTTTTATATTAATTTTAATCCGAGTTTTTATCATATTTGTTTTATGTCTAAAGATAATGAGTATAAAAGAAATATGATTATTCCAAAAACAGCACCTATGTTTTGTATGCTTTTAAGGAAATATATACAAAATGCAAAAATAATTAGAGTTGATGTTCCTAAGTATGAAAGAATTTTTGAAATTTATTTTGAGTATTTTGATGAACTTAATGAAAAATCCCAATTATGTTTAGCCATAGAGTTAATGGGAAAATATAGTAATGTTATTTTATATAATTACGATACTAATGTCATTATTGGTTGTGCTCATAATGTAAGTTCTGAAAAAAGCAGAGAACGCGAACTCTATGGTATGCTTCCTTATATTTATCCTCCAAAGCAGAAGAAAAATAATCTTACTAAAGTAACTTTTGAGTCATTTAAAAAAAATATTGATATTGGAAAATTGGCACAATCTATATCTTCTAAATATCATTATCTTACAATTTCTTTTGTTCAAGATGTTATAGATTCTATTAATCCTTTTTCTTTGGAAATTCTTTATGAAAGACTTAAGAGTTTTTTAAACCAAAATAAATATAGATATTTTATTACTTATGATTATTCAAAATATTCTTTGGATGAATTTAAAAACGGTACTGAATATAAATGTGTTAATGATATGATTGATGAATATTTTTCGTATCATCAAAATAAAGTTATAATTTTTAATCTAAAAACTAAGATTTTTAGATTTATAAATGTACAATTAAAAAAGTTATATACATTAAAATCTAAACAGGAAATTCTGATAAAAAAAATTGATAAAGCTAATTCATATAAAACAGTGGCAGATATTATAATGGCTAATTTGTATTCATTAAAAAAAGGGTTTAGAAAAGCATCTTTATATGACTTTGAAGGGAATATTCAAGAAATTGAATTGGATGAAAATCTTTCTCCTGTTGATAATGCAAACCGTTATTATAACTTATACAAAAAAGCTAAAACTGCATATGAACATGCAACTGATATGATTTTAGAGACAAATTCTCAGATTCTTTATTTTGAAGAATTATCTTATTTTGTTCAGAAAACAGAAGAGATAAATGAACTCAATGATATTTATGATGAATTAATTGAAGAGAAAGAATTTAATGCGGAAAGTGTTCAAAAAATTGATTTTATTGAATTCCAAGGCTCTAAGATTTATATTGGAAAAAATAAAAAACAAAATGATTATATTTTGTCTAAATTATCGTCTGGTGAAGATTTATGGTTTCATCCTTTAAATGCGCCTGGGGCACATATTTTGGTTAAATTTAATAATAAAAAAGATGTGGTTTCTGATGAGGTCTTATTAAAAGCTGCTCAACTTACAAAAGAATTTTCTTCTCAGAAGAATAATTCTAAAACCTCTATAATTTATACAAAACGTAAATATGTAAAAAAAGCAAACAAAAAACAGGCTTTTGTTACATATAAAAATGAAACAGAAATCGTTATTTAACTATTTTGTAAAATTTGTTATATCAGAAAAAATATTATTTGTTTTTTGATTTTTGTTGAAGAAATCGGTATTTAACATTTTTATTTTATTGTTATTTTTTTGGATATTTTGAGCTTCTTCTTCTTTAATACGTTTCTTTGTTGCCATTTCATTTATTGCCGGTAATAAAAATCCTAAGAATACAGGTACTAAAACTAGAACTGAAAGTGCTGTAAATCTTGCGTTTAAAGTTTTTGCTTTTTGTACCCAAGGATTATTTTTATCTTTAAATAAATCTGTTAAATTCTTTACATCATCAGAATCTATTGCTTTAGCTAAAACTTCTTTAATTGTTGAATTGTCTGCACTAGCTATATCTTTACCTTCTTTTTGTAATAGTTTTTGTACTATATTTTTAGATTCATCTGTAACACTAAATACTTTTCCAAGATTACCACCTTGTCCTTCAATGAATTCGCAGAAACCTTTTATTCCTTCTTTGTATTTATCTATTCCGCTATATTTAGAAATAATCTGATCTGTTGATAATACTTGAACTCCTTTTATAGGACGTAGGTAATCAAATAATTTTTTTGCAAAGCTTTGTTGCTTAAATCCTTTATCTTTTGCTGCTAAAACAAGTCCTGATTTTGTTTCATTTAGTTTAGAAAAACCTTTACGTAGTTCTTTCTCTGCGAAACACATTGTTGCACAGGTAACTAAGTCCCTTCTTAAAATTTCTTCTCTGTCATATTTATCTTTTGCTTGAAAAGTCCTTGGTAAAAGAATTCCAAAACCCATAATTCCAAGTAATAACGGGAATGAAACATTACAGCCTTCAAATTCTATAGCTTTACTTAATTTGCCGAGAATACCATTTCCTGTTAATTTATTTACTACTTGTGCTGATGAACCAAAAGATGGCTGTGATTTGTCCTTAGCTTGTTCGTTTTCATTAACTTTTACATTATCAAGATATTTGTCTTTTAGGGTTTCTTCTTTCATTAATCCCTTTAATCCGGCATTGCCTTTTCCTTCTGCTTTATTATATAGGCGAGGAATAATTTGTAGAAATGCCATAATTGCTGCATACATTGCTACATTTGCACCGAGACGACCAATAACTTTTTTATTTGAAATTTTCTTAATATATTCATTAATTTTATTTGTATCAACGTTTTTAGCTTTTTCAACAATATCATCAGCATATGACATCATATGAGATACTGTTTCTTTAAATGGTGCTGATGCTGTATTTGATATTGATGCTATTGTAAAATCAGTATGTGCTGCATCTTTTGCATGACTTTTTACTATGCCGACAAATTCATCTGTTAATTTTGTTAATGTTTCTTTTTGTGATGTCTTATCTTTTGCTGTAGTTATTAATCTTTCTGCGAAACTTTTTGCTGTTTCAATAGTTTCTTTTGATGCTTGTGTCTCTGATTTCGCATTTTTTATTATCTCTGTGAATGTATTTCTATAGAAATCTTGTTTGCTTATTGCTTGACCGGCTTCATTTAGAGCTTGAGCTGTATGAATATCTCCAAATGATTTTATAAAGTTCATAGGTACATCAATGGTTTTTCCAATTAGCTTTTTACCTGCACCAAGCATTCCCATAGGAATTAAGAACATACTTGGTCCAGTAAGCATTTCTCTTACAAGTTCTTTTGCAGCAAATTTTGTATTTTTTTCACCCTTATTTTCTTTTGTATTCCTCATTAAACCCATTATTGGTCTTGGTAAGTTTGTTCCTAACATATCTTGAAGAGTGAATGATATTGCAAGTCCGCCATTTTCTATCAAATCTGCTAATCCTAAACAAAATGAATCTACTCCACCTTTGAATGAAGGTGTTTGTTTCGTTGTTATTATGTTACTGATGTTTTGCTTATTATTACTACCTAAATTTTTTTTTGTTTGTTTTTGTGGAATGGCTGTGTTTATTTTATTTATTTGCATTTGTTTCCTGAACTATTATACTTACCTTGCTTACTTTTGCATGAAGTATTGTAAAATAATTAATTTGCGCTTTTTCATGCT
>CALUUL010000096.1 GCA_944323945.1 Candidatus Gastranaerophilales bacterium | reverse complement strand
ATATAAAAGATGATGTTGTAGGTGCTAATCTGTTTTTAAGCAGCGAAAATGTTAAAGCTGAAGATGTTATTGCACAGTTAGAAAGAATACATGAAAAACTTTCATCTGAAATAATATTTTGCGGTTATGGCGAACCAATGTTAAAACTGGATTTAATAAAGGAAGTCGCAAAATATATTAAAGAAAAATATCCAAAAAAAATAATAAGAATAAATACAAACGGTCAAGCTAATTTGGTATATAAAAGGAATGTATTACCTGAATTAAAAGGATTAATAGATAAATTCTCAATTAGTTTAAATGGTGAAAATGAAGAAGTTTATAATAGAATTTCCTTACCTAAAATTGAAGGAGCATACACTGCTGTTAAAGATTTCATAAAAGAAGCAGTAAAAGAAGGTTTTGATACAACAGCAACAATAGTTACAGGTTATAAAGACTATAATGTTGATATGCAAAAATGTATAGAAATTACAAAAGACTTGGGCGCAAAATTCAGAGAACGTCCTTGGATTGAAAATGGTTACTAAAAGATAGAAGTTCATAAGGGAAAGGACAGATAAATGAATATTCTAGACAAGATAATGAAGCCGAAAGCAATAGCTGTAATAGGCGCATCTACTAAGCCGAAAACAATCGGTTCTGAAATTATGCAAAGATTAAGAGATTATAAATTTAACGGAAAAATTTATCCTGTTAATCCAAAAGGCGGAATTATTGAAGGATTTCAAGCATATACTTCAATTGAAGAAGTTCCGGGTGAAGTTGATTTAGCTGTAATCGTAGTTAATGCAAAGTTTGTTTTAGATACAATAGATCAATGCCACAGAAAAGGAATTAAAGGTTTATGTATCATTACTGCAGGTTTCAAAGAAACAGGTGCAGAAGGTGCAGAAATGGAAAAACAATTACTTGCAAAAGTAAAAGAATACGGAATGAGATGTGTTGGTCCAAACTGTTTAGGTGTTTTAAATACAAACCCTGAAATTATGATGGATGCAACATTTGCTGAATCATTACCTGTAAGAGGCGATATCGGATTTGTTTCACAATCAGGTGCATTAGGCGGCGGTATTTTGAATATATTAAAAGACTTAAACCTTGGTTTTGCTCAATTTGTTTCAATTGGTAACCAAGCAGATATAAATGCTGAAACAATGCTTGAATATTGGGAAAATGATGATGATGTAAAACAAATTTTGTTATACATGGAATCAATACAAAATCCTGCAAACTTTAGAAAATTAGCAACAAGAATAACAAAGAAAAAACCAATATTAGCATTAAAATCAGGTAGAAGTGCAGCCGGTGCAAGTGCAGCTTCATCACATACTGGTTCATTAGCCGGTGCAGATAAAGCCGCAGCTGCTTTATTAAAACAATCAGGTGTAATAAGAGAATTTTCTTTGAAAAACTTATTTGCTAATGCAAAAGCATTTTCAAACTGCCCAATTCCGCAAGGTAACAGAGTTGCAATCATAACCAATTCAGGTGGTCCCGGAATTATGGCTACTGATGCTATTTGCGAAAGCGGTATGCAAATGGCTAAAATTACAGATGACACAAAAGCTAAATTAAGAAGCTTCTTACCATCTGCTGCTTCTGTAAAAAATCCTATTGATATGATTGCATCAGCACCAATTGAACATTACACTCAAACATTAGAAACAGTTATTGCTGATGAAAATGTTGATATGATTATGGTTATTTATTTACCATTCCTAGGATTAAAAGATATTGATGTAGCAAAAGCATTAATGGAAATAAAAGCAAAAAATCCAACAAAACCAATCGTTGGCGTATTTATGACAACAAGTGATTTCTTCACAAAGATATCAAATATGGAAGTTAATATGCCATTCTATATGTATGCTGAAGAAGCTGCAGAAGCATTATTAAGATTGGATGAACAAAGACAATGGATGGCAAAACCAATGGGCAAAGCACCTTGTTATGATGTTGACAGAGCAAAAGCTGCTGCAATAATTAAACAATCAATTGATGAAGGCAGGGAACAATTAACTACACGTGAATCTATTGATGTTTTAGAGGCTTACGGTATTAGAGTTTGTAAATCAGGCTTTGCAACAAATATAGATGAAGTTGTAACAGTAGGTAATTCAATTGGATATCCTGTTGTAATGAAGATGACATCAAAAACGACATCACACAAGACAGATGTTGGTGGTGTAAGAGTAAACATCCAATCAGAAGAACAATTAAGAGCAGAATATAACGATTTAATCGAAAAATTAACAGAAAAAGGATTAATTGACGGTTTAGAAGGTGTAATTATCCAAGAAATGGTAAAAGGCAACCGTGAAATGGTTTGCGGTATTGCAACAGACCCACAATACGGACCAATGATGATGTTTGGTTTAGGCGGTGTATTTGTTGAGGTTATGAAAGATGTAACTTTCAGAATTGCTCCTTTAACAGATGTTGATGCTGAAGAAATGATTAAATCAGTAAAAGCATACAAACTTCTTGAAGGTGCAAGAGGTACAAAACCTGCTCAAATGGAACAAATTCAAGAAACTTTATTGAGATTGTCTCAATTAGTTACTGATTTCAAATTCATTGATGAACTTGATATTAACCCATTGTTAATTTCAGAAAAAACAGGTGAAGGCATTGCCGTTGACGGTCGTATTAAAGTAAGAATGAATGAAGCAAAAGAAGCTTTAAACGGCAATTGTCAATGTGGTTGCAGCTGCTGTTAATAAAAAAACAGCTATGAATAATAAAAAGACTCCTTTCGATAAAAAAGGAGTCTTTTAAATTGTTTATATTTTACATATACATAGCTGCATCTTTATTCTGCTTATCTTGATCAACTTTCAAGTAAGAAAGAATTAATGGCATAAGTTCACTATTAGATCCAAATTCTCCGCTAACCGATTTATCAGATGATAAGAATTGATTATCTATTTTAACATTAGTATCATTACCAGTTATAGTTTTATTACCTAACCAATCACTTTGGATAGTAAGATTAATTTCTTGACCTTTGTAAGTTCCCGTTATTTGAGTCTTACCAAACATTCCTTTTTTTACTGTCAAATTAACTTCTTCTTCACCAATCTGACCTTTGATCGCACCATCTCTTAAAATTCCATTTGATGGAGAAACTTCGTATTGTACTTCTTTTCCATTTATATTTCCAAAATAGTCTACAGTCTCAGAAAATGCTCTTTTATTTTCGTTCAAAGAATAATCCATTCCATCTACATTTCCTTTTATTGTTGAAGGTTGAAATAAATTATAATCTATACTTACATTATTTTCTTCAGACATTGTATCAGGCGATTTTAAAAAAGTATCATGATCAGGTGTTCTTTCCAGTCCTGTATTATATTTTTCAACAAGTTCATCTGCCGTATATATCCTTGTTTCTGGTGTTGCGCCATAAATAACTCCTTTAGTCTCAACAGCGTATGTTCCATCTGATAATTCCTTTATTTGTGTAGAACGACCAAGAATAGCTGGAACAGTTATAGTTGCCCCATTATTTAAAGTATAATTTGTACCTACCATAAAAACCCCCATTTATATAAACTAACACATATTAGTAAAGTTTTTTTCTCAAGAAAAATTGATAAAAAAAATAATTATTTAACTTTTTGTAAACTAAAATATAAATAGGTCATTTTTAATAGGTACAAATAATTAATATAAACTAAATTACTTTAGCGCTAATTCTATTGCTGATATCATACTGTTTGCGTTTGCAATATTCTTACCGGCGATATCAAATGCTGTGCCATGTGCAGGAGATGTTCTTAAAACACTAAGCCCTATTGTTGTATTAACACAATTATCTCGTTCTAATAGTTTTACTGGGATAAGCCCTTGGTCGTGATACATCGCTATATAACAATCATAATCACAAACATTTTGTGCACAATTTGTGAATAATGAATCGGCAGCAAAAGGTCCTTCTATATTTATTTCTTTATTTTTTAAATATTTCATGGCAGGAATAATTTCTTTTATTTCTTCTTCACCAAACATACCATTCTCACCTGCATGTGGGTTTAGAGCACAAATTGCTATTTTGGGATATCTTATTCCCAATTGTAATCTTAATGATTTTTCTAATCTTTCAACAGTTGATATTATAGCTTCTTTTTTTACTTTCTCTGCTACATCTTTTAACGCAACATGTCTTGTAAAAAGAAGGACATTAAATCTGTCACAAACAAATATCATCTCTGCTTTTTGGTTTGATTGTGCCAAATATTGTTCTAAAACTTCTGTTTGACCATTATAGTTATGACCTGCCATTTTCATGGCATTTTTTGATACAGGCGCAGTAACTATTGCATCTATTTCTTGATTTATTGCAAGATTACATGCTTTAACTATTGCCCTGAAAGCAAATTCTCCTGAAAATTCCGTTTCTTTACCAATATTTATATCTTCTTTTCTATATGGTATTTCTACAATTTCATAGTCTTTTTCTAACGATAAATTATATTCTTTTTGATAGAAATCAAAAATTGTTTTATTTGCAATAAGTATAACTTTATCTTTGGGTAAATCTAAAAAATTTAATGCTTTTATAGTAATCTCTGGTGAGATTCCATTTGGGTCACCAAGTGTGATTGCAATTTTTTTCATTATTTTTATTTATCCTGTTCAAAATATCTTACAACATCAATTAAAGTATTCTGTGTACCTAAATTACCTGACTTAGTTACTATCAACTGACCTTTATGATCAACACCTAAAGGAATCGCAGGTGCTACGGTATCTATAATTTGTAAATTTTTACTTCCTATTGCTCTGCAACATTTATAAGATGTTTCTCCACCTACAGTTATTAAAACAGCTTCTTTTTGAGATAAAACTGTTTTTGTAACTGAAGCAAGATAATCACATATTTTAGAAATAAATACTTCTTTTGTTAATTCATTTTCTATTAATAATGAAGTTAATTCTTCTGTATTCTCTATAAGTTCAGAAGAATGGATAATAACAGTATTATCTTTTATTAAATTATTTAAAACTCTTTGTGCAATTTCTTCAAAATCATTAGAAAATATATTTTGTGGTTTTATTGCTATAAAGTAAGTATTTTCAATATTATCATTTTCTTGAAGTCGTTTTATTTGTGATGCTGTTAAATCAGTTGCACTTCCTGAAACTACAAGTTTAGGGAGATTAGGCACTTGAGGTTCTTTAACCAAGTCTTCATCAGTATCAGGATGCCAGATTTTACCGAGTGCTTGGGCAGCGCCTGCTGAACCTACAGGTAAAATTTTATATGAACTCTTTGTAACAGCAAAAGCAATTTGTTCAAGGTCAGTAGTTGAAACTGCATCTGCGACTATTAATTTTTTCCCTTTTGATATTAAATCATTGAGTTTTGTAAGAATAGGACCTGCACCTTTCATTACGATATCAAGACTTATTAAATCTGTATAATTTGCCATTTCTTCCGGTAATTGGCTTCTAAGAAGATTAATTATATTTGACTCCATAATAGGACATGCAGGATCTCTTGAAACCTCTGTTCTTTGCAATGGAATACCTTTTACTAAATGGAACCCCCCAATTGTTGTTCTTCCCTCATTTGGAAAAGCAGGGAATATAACTGCAGCATCATATTCCAAAGAATCTAACAATGTAACAACTTCTACTGCTATATTTCCTCTTAATACAGAGTCTATTTTTTTATAAATATATTCAAAGTTGTATTTTTTCAAAATATTTTCAGAAACATTTAAAACTTTTTCATGAGCAGTTTTGGCATCAACATTTCTTGTTTCAGTAGACATAGCAAAAACTTCTGTTTTAAGATTCTCATCTATAGAGATATCTTCACCAAAAGCTACTTGTGTTTTACAGCCTCTTAAAAAAAGCTGGAGCGAA
>CALUUL010000095.1 GCA_944323945.1 Candidatus Gastranaerophilales bacterium | reverse complement strand
AGCAATTTTGTATCAAAGTTTCACTATTCAAATTTACCTATACGGCAAATAAGTTTTTATTAAATAAAAAATGCATCGAATAATATGTTAATTAAAAATTATTTGGTGTTCCCGCCCGGAATCGAACCGGGAATCTTTGCCTTAGGAGAATTATAAGTTGTTTTTCTTATATTTGTCAAATGATTTTTTCTTTCAAAATTGCTATTAAATTCTGTATCTTTTTTTACTAATTCTCTTTACTTTTAGTAAATTTTCGAAATTCTATTTATTTTCTTTTTGAAAGTATGAAGAATGTATGAGGAGTTTTGCTGGACAAAGTAAAGGAGTTTTTATGGAAGACTACAAATATGTTAGACAATTAATGTTTGATTTAGCAACACTTAATGGGTATGTTATAAACCCTATTTCTTTACAAGAATATATTTTAAAATTTCTTTCAATGAAATCACCTAAAAACAAAATGAATAGCATAAAAGCGAAAAATGCAAGTTTGTTATTTGCTATACTCTGTAATGAATATTTTCTAATAAACCAAAATCGTGAGCCAAGCATAACAGAATTTTTTATATCTACTGATAAGTGGGGGAAGTATTCTGTCAAACAAGGGATGAGAGAGAATTCTTTAAAGATTTTAAGGGACATAAATTTAATTTCTTATTATAATAAAGCAAATCCTTTTCAAAGTTTTGGATATGTTAGAATGTATAAAATTAATACACAGAGATTAAATGAAATTTTACTTGAAATACTTGTAGAAAAGAGTCAAGTATAACAAATTATTTTTTACTAGATATTAAGAGTAATATTTGACAATTTGAATTTATAGTTATATATTTAAAGTGGAGAGATATATGAATAAAAAATATCAACAAATATCATTACAAATAAAATCTTTAATAACTTGCTTTGAAGAAAATGGATGTGTGTCAGAGGCAATTTCTTATATAGATGAAATTAAAAATGCATTACAACAAGAAAATTTTACCACTATTTTAATTTGCCTTAAAGAACTATGCAAAATCTATGATATTGAAATTA
Source organism: Candidatus Gastranaerophilales bacterium (assembly GCA_944323945.1). The sequence continues at coordinate 4,859 of CALUUL010000095.1, read as the reverse complement.
AAAATGCAGATACTAAAATTGCAAATTTGGGTAAAATTACATTTAATTTACAGCAAATTTTAGATGATGAATTAAAAGAAGAGATTGATAATGAAAAACTAGGACGATTTTGGACTGCCTTCATAACTTGGTTTGAAAACGTAAGTAGTGTTGAGAACGTAGTAAAACCAGAGTATTTTGAATGGAATGATTATAGTGGTGATTATGTAAGTGTTAATTATAATTATCTTTATAAACTGAATTATGGTATTCCATATTTAAATGTTGCAGAAAATTTAACTTTTGATAATGTTAAAAATTTTATAGAATTAATCTATAAAGAAGTGGTATCAATAGACAAAGGTAGACTTTTATTTACAATTAAAGTTAATGACTTATTAGCGAATTTTAAATTACCTTACAAACTGGAAAAAGGTAAACTTGCTATTATAGGTTATAAGACAAGTGAAGAAATTGATTATATATTAAATTATGAACAATTTGAAAGAAAAATTAAATTTTCAGAAGATATGATTATGCGTAGAGATTTTATGGAAAAACATACTGCACTTAACTATATCTCAGATGCTTTTTGCTATTTCTTTTCAATTTTTAAAAATAATGGAACTGAAATACTAGAAGATAAAAAGGTATATGTTAAATTAGCTAAAATGGTTTGCCCAGATATAAATTCTAAGATTTATGCATTAATAAAACAAGAAATTATGGATGTTAAAAGAATAATCAATGATGATTATGACATTAGACATAATGAATATTATACTACTCAAAAAAGTGTTAAAAGAGAAGTTTTATCAGATATTAAAATGATAGAATATCTTTATAATAAAATTTATAATTTGTTGTTTATATTAAGGATTAATTTTAAAAAACAAAATAGCAACAACTAAATTACTTCTCTTATCTATTTTATGTTTAAAAGTAATATATAAATATATTAAATTCGAAAAATAGATAAGATTATACTAAGAAAAACGACACAAGAGAAGTGTCATTTTTTATTGGTTATCAACTTTACTAAATCTACTATTTGTTGCAATTCTGGTTGAGATAATTTATTCAATTCTTTTATTAAATCTTTGTATTGATTAGGATATCTAATATTTTCATCAAAAAACTCACTAATAGAAATATTAAAGTAATCACAAAAATTCATAATAAAATCTAATGAAGGCATTAGCCTGCCATTTTCAACTTGGTTTACATATTCACTACTCATTCCAAGATTTAAGCTCAGGCTTCTTGCCGATATATTTTTTGAGTTTCTGATAGTCGCAACTCGTTCCTTTATAAATTCTTTGTCCATATTATTAGTTTACACTATGCAAAATTAAAAAATTCATAGTTATAATAGCAATTTGCTTGATTTACATACTAAAAATATGTATAATAAAAATATACATATTTAAAGGAGTTTTATATGGGCTTTTTCAATATGAAAATTGTTAGAACAACTATCATTGACACAGACAGCAGAAAGTCAGCTGCAAGTTCAATAGGTCGTGGAATTATTGGCGGTTTCTTTTTAGGTAGAGCAGGAATGCTTGGTGGTGCTATGAGTGGCAAAAACAAAAAGACCACAACCTTTTTAATTGAATATGAAGATGGTAAACAAAAAGTTGAAACTGTAAAAAATGGCAGTATGAATTATAATCTTTATGTAAAATTTTTAAATAAGTAAGTAATATACTTATTGTTTTAAAGATAATTATGGAATTCAATATTTATGTCAATGGAGATTTTTACGGATGAAAATAATATACATTATACTTAATTTTATAATAAAAAATGTCTTCTGGCACTAAGAGACTAGCAAAATTTGCTAGTTTTTTTATTTTTATAAAAAAATTTTAAATTGCAGTTTAGTTTTTGGACACTTTCTTTATATATACTTACTAGCTTACAAATGATAAAAATCTACAAGGAGGTGTTAAGTGGAATGTTTAGAACTATTAATGAATGTCATAGTTTGATACTTAATGAAGATAAAGATACTGCTATAACAAAATTCTTTATAAGAAAGCTATGCAATCAAGGACTTGTTCATTGTATCAAAGCAGGCAATAAAGTCTTAGTTGACTTTAACTCACTAATGAATTATTTAAGAGCAGAATAAATAAGGAGAAAAGAAAATGGCTACAATAAAAGAAAATATCTTGGTAAATGGGAAAAAATCTTATACAATTCAGGTTAAATTTAAGAATAAGTTTTATAGCAAAACTTGGAAAGCTCCAGAAAAAGCAGATAAAAATGAAGTAAAGAGACTTCTTCAACAAGAGATATGTGATTTTGAAAGAAATGTAAGAACGGAAGTAGATTTTAAAAGCAAAAATATTACATTTAGTGAGTTTTCGAATGAATGGTTGAAATATATACAATCATCAAAATCAAAAACGCATTACTATAGAAGCATAGAAATAGTTAAATTTTTCAATGAACGACTTGGTGATAAGCAGTTAAAAAATATTGCTTTGAAAGATGTTCAAAACATATTTTTCTATCTTAACAATAAAGAGATAATTGAAACAAAAGCGATGTTAGTAAAACCATTAGATGAGTTTTTGCAAGACAGAAAAATAAAAGATATTTGCAATAATTGTGGATTTACAAAAACAACATTTCAGTTTGTTAGAAAAGGCAAAACTATTGAGTGGAAAACAGCGAGAGCAATTTGTAAAGAATTTAATATAAACATCAATGAATATTTTACGAAAGTGGAAATTAAAAAATATTATGCCTTAGAAACTAAATTGAAATATAAAAGAACATTATGTGCAATATTAAATTATGCAATTCAAAATGAACTATTAGATAAAAACTATGCTATGTCAATCTATCTTAAAGGCAAAATCAGTGGAGAAAAACAAGAAAAAGACATTTTAAATGAACAAGAAACTAAGCAATTAAATTTAGCATTAGAGAAAGAGCCTATTTTAAAAAGAAGATTGGCAATATCAATATTGCTTTATATGGGCTTGAGAGTTGGAGAACTTGCAGGACTTGAATGGAAGGATATTGATTTTGAACAAAGGAAAATGTCAATCTGTCGTAGCACAAACTATATTCCAAGAGTTGGAGAATATACAAAAGCACCTAAAACACAAAAATCTAAAAGAAAATTAGATTTGCCAGATAAGATTTATGATTTGCTCGTTAATTACAAGAAGCAATATGATATAGAAAAAGAAAGATTAGGTGATGCTTGGATTGATAGAGATAGAATTATATGCTCTTGGAATGGCAAACCAACTTATAGTGGAACATTTAATAATTGGTTAACCGACATTTTGATTAAAAATGGTATTAGGAAAGTTTCACCACATTCTTTGCGTCATACTTGCTTAACCTTTCAGTTGCGAAGTGGTATTCCACCACAGACAGTAGCCAAATGGGCAGGTCATAGCAGCACTTCTGTGACGCTAAATACCTATGCTCATTTTTTACAAGAAGATAACTATGTATGTGCTAAATTTTTAAACACTGCGTTTGATTAAAATTGAATTTTATACTCTTTATGATATAATTAACATAAGAGGTATATACTTATGAATAAAAATTTTGAACTTATGTTGGTTTATCACATTTACAAATTAAAGAGGTTATATCGTGATAAGACAAAGAATTTTAAAGCAGAGTTAGGTATTTTAACTGAAAAAGATGGGAAAGAATTAGAAAGAATATCTAAAAAGTATATTTATAGTTTGAATAAATTAAGTAAAAAATTGCTACACGATAAATTAGAAAAGGTGGCAACTGCAGAATTCAAAAGTAGCCTTGAAAGTTTGTTTGATTTTTTTAATTTTAAGGAAAATGAAATTAAGAAGTTGGTTGAAAAGAAAATTGAAAAATTTAAAAAAGAAGATGTTTTAATAAGAATAAATGAGACAGAAGAAAATGTGATTAAAGAACTTTATAATGATAGCACAATTAAGGCATTAATGAAAAATGAGTCAATGTTAAAAATGGTAAATTTATTTTATCAATATAATGATTATGCGAAAGAAACTGTAATTATGTTTAATAGAGAAGCAAGCTTATATATGGAAAGTTTGCTTTCTCTATTAGACTTTGATTTTGATATTAAACAATTATTACAAGAGATACTGAAGAATACAAAAAATAACGAAAAATTGATTGAAGACATATCAGAATTACGTGCAAGAAGAAATATTTTGGAGCATAATGATGGTATGATAGATGATGAATATATTAAGAGAGTTAAATCTGTAAGCGAAAAAGATATTGGAAAAGTAATAATAACGGCACCTGACTATATTACTGAAAATTATAAAAATTTAATTGCATTCTATACACTTGCTACTTGTATTGTGGCAAAAAAATTGGGGGAAAAATTAGATGGAGATATACTTTCTGATATTTTCAAAAGGACAAGAAAGTTGACAAGTGAAATACAAATGATTAAATATTTTGAATTTTAAAGAATGGTGTTCCCGCCCGGAATCGAACCGGGAATCTTTGCCTTAGGAGGGCACTGCGTTATCCTATTACGCTACGGAAACAAATCTTTTTTAAGTATAGCACAGTTTTTTAGGAAATGCAAGAATTTGAATGTGAGTTTTGTATATAAAAAAAGAACCTAATTTTTAGGTTCTTTTTATTGTTTCTGTCCACAGTGTGGACAAAAGTTATCATCAGTTTCAATTTTCTTTCCGCAGTTTGAACAGACCTTTTCGGTTTCTATGCTTTTACCACATTTCGAGCAGAATTTTGAGCCTTTTTCATTTTTCTCTCCACATTCTTGACAAGTTATTGTTTCAGTTTATAGAAATGGCGGGAAAACGCATAATTGAGCGGAAGTAATAATTCAAAAAGCAAAAAATGAGACAAAATAGTTTTTT
>CALUUL010000094.1 GCA_944323945.1 Candidatus Gastranaerophilales bacterium | reverse complement strand
TACTGTTGTATGATACTTTTGAGAAATGTTTTCTATAAAATTTTTAAATCTGCCTATCATAGCTCTGCCTTCAAGCGTGTCATCGTTTGTTAACAACTCATCAAGATTATTTACAAATAATAAAGTCCTAACCCCACTTGCTTGATGATATTGCTCTGCGAATTTTGCAATTTCAGTCATTTGTCTAAGGGAGTCAAGTGGCTCTTGAGGGTCAAAGTCAATTTCTTTTGTATAAGTTTCACTCTTATTTTTTATCCAATCACTCAGCTCATCTATTCCGCTTTTTGAATTACCATAAACTAAAATTCCATTGGGTACTTTGCTTGGCAAACCATTTTTTTCTGCTTGCAACATATCAAAGAATTCATGCATAACAGTTCTTTTTTGTTGAACTATATCATGGTATTCACCTGCAACAATAGGGCCCAATTCATTAATTTCGCTACCAAGTTGGCTCATTTTTGCCCTTACTTTGTTAACATATTGCATGATTGTGTCAAAATCTTGCTGTCTACCTTTTTTGGTTATCCTTTTGCTGCACAGTTCCGATTTAATATAATCATCCTCTTCTTTCCAAAAATGTTCCGCAAATTTTTGCAAATTTTGAGGGTCTTTAAAATCTACCGAATAATAATAGCCAGTAAAATTTAAACTTTTAACAAATGTATCCTTTGTGTAAGAAAGTGAATAATTTTGCTTGCCCTGTCTTAAAAGATTATTATGGTTTATTGGTACCGTTTTAAAAGATGAGATATTTTGAATTTTCATTTATGTTCCTTTTTTAAACTTCAATTTAAAATCAATGCACAAAACTGCCTCTTACGTATACTTTTGCGTAAGCCTCTGCTGATTTTAGTGAATTTATACTTGTTTTTAGCAAATCTGCATGCAAGCTAAGGTATCCAAATCTTCCGAGTGCGCTTATTTGCCAATTATTTAATGGAGGACTTATATATTTTAATCTATTTTTTTGGGTCGCTAAGTCAAACCCTGCAGTGTCATTGGGTAAATTTCTATCTTTTTCCTTTGAAACGGGTACTTTAACCTGCGTTTGCAAATTTTGCAGTTTCGATATTACGCTTTTTGCTTTATCTGCTACTTTAAAATTAGGGTCTTTAACTAACGGTTCAACAAGCTTAGAGTGTCTTTCTAAACCCCATTTTGATAAAACGCTTAATGCGCCCATTTTATAAACATCATCAGATTCTAAAAGTGTCTTTAACTTGTCTAAATTATAGTGTTTATTTAATAATAATCTTGCTTGGTAATTTGTTTTCTTATCATTTATCGTTGCAATATTTTCGTCGCACTCAAGTACACTTTCGGCTATTGGCAAAAATTCTCTTGCCCCGTTTTTATTTAACATACTCATAACAAAAAATTTTGCTTCATAGTCATTTGAGCTGTAAAAGAACTTGCTCAAAAGAGTTAAATCACTGTTATTAACAGTAAATTGATTTTTGCTATTGGCTTGCGATATAGCAGTTGCAAGAACAACTGCTGCTTTATTTATATCAAAAGGTTCGTATGAGTGTGCAAGATTTGTAAATAAAGTAATTCTGTTAGCAGGCAAAGTGCATATTGGGGTTTTTATCGACACACTTTTTCTAAATTCGTCAAAAACTGTTTCGGATAACTTATCTGTCCTGCCCTTTCTGTACTCATAAGCTAATTCACCCGTACGTTTTTTAATATATTCGGGCAATTTTTCCTTTTGTATATAACTTTTAAAGGTTAGTGCATTTTGTAATGACAAAATCTTCATATTAAACCCTTACATCTAATTTTGCAATTTGAGCTTCAATCGCCTTTGCATCATTTATCATCCCCGAGCTTTCGTATGATTTTTTTAAAGTAGAAAGCAAAATTTTTAAATCATCATCACCAATCGGACTTCTTTGTGCTCTTGCTTGGCTGATAAATTTATCATAAAATTCATCGTTTATTCTTTTGCGGCAGTTATTATACACGTCCTTTTCCATAGATGCATAATTTTCACGCATTACTTGTTTAATTTGTCTTTCAATGCTATCTTGTGGAATTGATAAATTTTGCATTTATGTTACCTCGTTAATTTTTTGTTTATTTTCTAAACCCGATTTTTCTTTTTTAAGCAATGGGAAAAGAACAAGAGTTAATAATGCGCCAAAACCAACGATGCCGCCTTGGATTTTTCTTATTGGAGTTTTAGCTATAAAAGTCATAGGTACGCCAACCAAAGTCATGCCTGAAAGCAAGGCAGTACCTGCTTTATCATTTTTAAAAGTCTTTTTGTACTTTTCAAAAATAGGGTTGTTATTTTTTACAGGTTTTGCTGATTTAAAATTAATCGAGCTTATTTTGTTTATCATTTACCTATCCTTTCTTAAACTCTTTAACAACATTATTTACAGGCCTTGCAATAAATGCCATACCCATAAGCAGAGCACCAATCGCGCTCAATGTAGGTTCACCCGTTGACATCATTATTGAACCTGCCTTTGCAAAATTACTTAGCGCAAATAAACTGGGGGTTATATTGCCGGGGTCAATTAATCCTGCTTTTATTTTTTCAAGAGTACTTCTTGCTTTTTTAATGTCTTGTTTTTTCTGAGGGAATTTTTTCTCTATTGTATCGAATTCTCTCATTATTTGAGCCTGAAATTCTCTTGCTTGTTGTGTATTGCTGCTCAACAAGGAATAAAGCGCAAAAAGCTGTTTACTTAAAGCCTTTAGTTCTGCTGCAAGCATTTTATCATCCTGTGTTATTTTATTTATGGCTTGCAACTGCATATTTTTCATTTTTTCACTATGCAGTGAAATTAATCTTGCGGTATTATTGGCGATATCAATTATGCTCTCTTTTTGCCCGTCAACATCAACTGTTATATTTGACAAAACATCATCAAACCTCGAATTCAAATCATACTTAATAGTTTCTGTTTCATATGCATCAATGGAACTATCAAGCACCCAATCTTGCCTAATTTCTTCCAACAATTTTAAAACCTCTTCCTCGGGAAGTTGTCTTAAATAATCAACTTTTTGTTCAAATTCCATAAAATTTAAATCAAAACTTACAGGAGTGTGTTTTAAAACTAAGTCAATAACAGGATTAGCAAGTATTGTTTTTTGTAAGATTTGTAATTCAGGATTATCAGAGTGTAAAGCGCTTACAAATCGGTTTTTAAATTCGTCAAAATTTTCATCTGCAAATTTTTCACTATCTGCAATATTATTAATTATTTGTTTTCTTACTGTATTATTTGGAGGCTGAGAAATTAAAAATTTACACAAATCATAGCCGTGAGGTTGTGCCAGTTTATCAATAAGAAAGATTTTTTGTTCTAAAGAGTAGTCTTGTGAATTAAAAATTTCATCAATTATATCAAAATTATTTGATTTTTTTGCAAATGCCGAATTGAGAAAATGCTGAAGCTTTTGAGTTTTTTCATTTGTTTCTTGCATTTTCCTTGGCAGGTAAATCTTATGGTAATAATTTTTTGTTGTATCAAAAATTGCTGCCCACAAGCTTTCTGTTTTTTCCTGATTATCCTCATATATGCCTTCTGAAAGACCGTCTAGCAACCCGAGCATTTGTTCGTATTCATCATTATTCGAGCTTGAAAGGTAATCTTGAATAAGACTAAATACAAAAATAATATTTTTTGTATTTAGTTTGTTTATATCTGCACTTACGTTCAAATCAAAAGTTTCATCCGTCAATTTTTCATTACATAAATCATTAGAGGATGAAGAATCATAAATACTACTTAGATATTTTTTGAATAATTTGGCTCTGATATTTTCATCATCTGCATTTTGCCCTAAATCATAAATTTCACAAAGTGCTAACCTGTCAGCCTTAAATATATTACTTATTAAACCCTTTAGGCATTCTTTTATTCTTAGGGTTCTTTTTTGTCCATTTAAAGTAAAGACATCCGCTGTATTATTGTCTGTATTTTTTACACCACAAAATGAGGTACTTGCTCTTGGTATTTTGTGTAAAACAAATACCTGAGAGGGAAATTTAGATATAATGTAGTTTTTTTGTTGTACTTTCATAAAATATCAACTTACTTAAAATGCAGAATCATCATCAAAAGAGTCATCATCTACACCATCATCGTCATCTTCACTTTCATCATCAAAGTCATCTGAATCATATTCATCTAAGTCATCTGTGTCTACATTATCAGCGGGACTTTCAACTTCAATTTCATCAACTTCATCTATAGCATCGTCTGCATCAAGACCATCTGTGCCACCAAATTGCGGATAATGCTCATCAATATAATCTTGGAAATTTTTATCATTTATATATTCAATAAATTCATGGATATTTAGCATAGAACTTTGCTCAAAATTAGCCGGTGTTACAGATAAGTAAGTTTCTCCGTCTTCCTCAACTGCTTCAACTAACTCACGACCGAATAAATCTTGAACTTCTGCGCCTTCACCCTCAGTGCCAAAAATGTCTGCCCATAAACCTTTAACAGCATACAATCCTGTTTCAATAAGCCCGTCTTCAACAATATTTGGTACATCATCCATTGGCAGTGGATTATCATGGACACTTAGGCAACCGTTTTGATTTCCAAAACTTATAAGCGGAAAATGTTTGACATCCCCGTCTTCATCAATAAATGCAGAAATTTTACTTTCAGGGTCAACAAAAATACCGTTTTGTGTATCTACATATTTGCCATTTAGTAAATCTATATCAACACTACCATCAAAGTTTCTATATATACCGTTTTCGACATCAGCATAATCAAATCTGCTTGCATCGAGATTAATTGGTGTTCCCTTAACCACAAAAATTCCGTCATCAGCATCTGCGGTTATGGCAGCAGATTCTATACTTCTTGCCTCGGTGTCAATAGAATAATCATCTGGTACTTCCATTGATTTAGCACTAAGTACTCCTGCAATAATTGACAACAAGATTGGCGCACCTACAAAGCCTATTGTTTCCATGTTATCTTTTAAACTTTTAGAGTCTTTTTCTCCTTTGAATGAAAGATTATTGCTTTTTATAAAAAAATCGCCAGAATTATCATATTTTGGCGACAAATTGCAATTTTTATATTTAACTTGTTGTACGGTTGTATTAAAATTTGCAATAGGCGAAACTTTCATACAATTATCCCCTTCTTCTACTATCATCAGTATAACAAATGTAAAAATATAATTTTGATAAATTATTATAAATATGACAATTTTATTTACAATTATTAACAATATTCTAAAACTATAAAACATTTTAGCCCATCTAAAGGGTAAGCAAGAAGCAGATGTACTAAAGTAATTACTGCTATTATATTTAAACTTCTCATAAATTACATGGAATTTAATTTATAATACAGCAATAAACTTTACCAAAATAATCAAACTAAGCGTACATAACAATCAAACCATGTGTTTCTTTACAGATATTTTATCTGAATGCATAAAATGAACGCATAAAAAGATTATTCGGCAAATTATGTAGGTTGGGTGAAACCCAACATTTATTTTTTTGTAATTCATTATTTATATTTATTATAAAATGGCAAAATTAATTTACTGCATGACTTGTTAAAATGGATTTGGTATAATGTGCGTGTTGTGAAATTTATTTGAAGGGTTGAGAAGATATTGTTTAAGAATAAAAAGAGGGCTGTAATATTTGTTGTTATAGTTCTTGTTGTTTTAGGATTAATTATTCGGTGGGCAATACCGTACAGATTTGGATATTTTGTTAAGGGTCCCGAATTGGCATATGAACACTTTGGAGATGTTCTAAAACTTGAAAACGGTAATGTTCTGATACTTGGGAGTAATTCACACTTTTGCAAGTCCTCTAATAATTGCAAGGATAATATAATGCCAGTCGTAAACTTTCCGTGCCTGATATACGATGCAAAAAGTTT
>CALUUL010000093.1 GCA_944323945.1 Candidatus Gastranaerophilales bacterium | reverse complement strand
TTATGCCGGTGTAGCTCAACGGTAGAGCAACGGTTTTGTAAACCGTAGGTTGTAGGTTCGATTCCTATCACCGGCTTTTTCTAGATTGTACATTGGCAGTAATATATGGGTAGATGGCCGAGTGGCTAAAGGCGACAGACTGTAAATCTGTTCACGAGAGTGTACGGTGGTTCGAATCCACCTCTGCCCATTTTTTAAGAGCCCTTGTGGCGCAGAGACTCTGCCGAGTGAAACGATTAATTATCGTTTCAGGAGAGGTAGCATTCCCCTTGGGAAGGCGCATAAATTTGGGCAAGCATTCATGCCCTTGTGGCGCAGAGGTAGCGCATTCCCTTGGTAAGGGAAAGGTCATGGGTTCAAGTCCCATCAAGGGCTAAAATGTACATAATAGAAAATAAAAAGAAGTAGACATATTAAAGAAAAAGGAGTTTAAACTCATGGCACGCGAAAAGTTTGAAAGAACCAAACCGCACGTTAATATTGGTACTATAGGTCACGTTGACCACGGTAAAACAACATTAACTGCAGCAATTACATCTTGTATGGCAGCTGTTGGTAAAGCTCAAGCTAAAAAGTTTGATGAAATCGACGCAGCTCCAGAAGAAAAAGCAAGAGGTATAACAATTTCTACAGCTCACGTAGAATATGAAACAGATGCAAGACACTATGCTCACGTTGACTGTCCTGGACACGCTGACTATGTAAAAAATATGATTACTGGTGCAGCTCAAATGGATGGCGGTATTCTTGTTATTGCAGCTACTGATGGTGCAATGCCTCAAACAAGAGAACATATCTTACTTGCAAGACAAGTTGGTGTTCCAAAATTAGTAGTTTTCTTAAATAAATGTGATATGGTTGAAGACGAAGAATTGTTAGAATTAGTTGAAATGGAAGCTAGAGAATTGTTATCAAGCTATGAATTCGATGGCGATAACACTCCTTTCATCAGAGGTTCTGCCCTAAAAGCTTTAGAAGCTGTTCAAGCTAACCCAACAATCGGTCGTGGCCAAGATAAATGGGTTGACAAGATTTGGGAGCTTATGGACGCAGTTGATACTTGGATCCCAACTCCAGAACGTGATGTTGATCAACCATTCTTAATGCCTGTTGAAGACGTTTTCTCTATTACAGGTCGTGGTACTGTTGCAACTGGTAGAGTTGAACGTGGTAAAGTTAAAGTTGGTCAAGAAGTTGAAATCGTTGGTTTCGGCGAAACTAAAAAGACTACTGTAACTGGTGTTGAAATGTTCAGAAAACTTCTTGATGAAGGTATCGCTGGTGATAATATCGGTGCTTTATTAAGAGGTGTTGATAAATCTGAAGTTCAAAGAGGTCAAGTATTAGCAGCTCCTGGCTCTATTAAACCTCATACTAAATTTACTGCTAACGTATATGTATTAACAAAAGATGAAGGTGGTCGTCATACTCCATTCTTCCCAGGTTATAGACCTCAATTCTACATCAGAACAACTGATGTTACTGGTTCTATCAAATTTGATGGTGAAATGGTAATGCCTGGTGATAACGTTGTTATGGACGTTGAACTTATTTCTCCTGTAGCTATCGAACAAGGTATGAGATTTGCTATCAGAGAAGGTGGCCGTACAGTTGGTGCCGGTGTTGTAGATAAAATTATTGAATAGTAAATATTAATCTAAAAAAAGGCTGATTTTTCAGCCTTTTTTTTTATAAATATTCTTTAATTTTTTGTGGAGTCATTTTCTATTTACTTTATATTAAGATAAATCAATATCAGGTAGCTTTACTTTTACTTCATTATTTTTCCATTTCAAACTTGTATTTTTAGAACTAATTTTAAATATCTTTTTCAAGTTTATTTTTTTGTTTTAAAATATTTTTATTATCTATCCCTGTAAAATTATTATATATTTCAATATATGAGTTTATTTTTGTTCTATCCTTCCCTTTATTGCGAATATGGAAGAACTGTCTTGAAAGTATAACTATAATCCATTCCCACCTTGACGATATCTTTGTTGTTCTTTTTCATTTGATTTCTTTTTTTAACATCTATTCAAAGTCAGCAAAAGTTGTTTCACCTTCAAAATCTTTTAGATAGATTTCTTTCATTCTATTCATTATTATTTCTTTATCTGACTCTTTCTCTAATTTTTGACTAAAGCTATCTGTTCTAAATATAGAATTCAAAATTTTTTTGTTTTTCTAAAAATTACGATTTTTGTTTCTATTCTATTGACATTATATCTATGATTTTAAGTATGGCTATTATTGCATCTTTCTCAAGTATGTGTCCATTTATTTTTTAACTCACCTGATTATTCTTATATAACTAATATATCCTAACCTCGCTCTCTTAAGCGAAGAATATCTTCACCGATATATTTAAATGTATAACTTTTAGAACATTATTTCAAAAAATAAATCTATTTTATATGAATTTGCCTGACTACTTATAATATCGCCTTTTAATCCTTTATTATTTGCTAAATGATGTTCAAGAAAAAACATTTGGTGTTATAAAGCTTCCCCTTTAATATATCATTACAAATTTATCATTATCACCATCATATGAAAAATTTAAATTGATTAGCTCTATTACCTCGTATTTAAAAGTTTTTGAACAATATGGTTAAAATTCTTACAATACATCCAGTTCTGACAAGGTCTACTTTGATTTTATTACATTATATATTTTCCGGAAAAGATACTACGTCACTTACTGTTGCATTGATATGTATTATATTTGCTTTTTTATTTAGTAAAGTATTAATGTTTCCAATGCCATAAGTTTTATTTTTACTAAAGGTTACAAGTTGCTACTATTAACTTGTAAATCTTTTTTAATAAAATAACAAAAAATCTTATATTCATATTTTCTCTAAATGTTAGATTAGAGAGTATTACAGTGAAAATTCAAAATATAAGTAATTCATATAATCCTTTTAAACTAAGATTGTTAATCAAAAGAACTGAAAATAATTATTATTTTAATACAAACAATAGACAATTAAATAAAGATGTGGTTTGTTTTGGTGCTAAAAAATATGACATTGATTCTATAATCAATCCTACCAATCACTGTGCATATTGCGGTTGTAAGGTTTATAGTGAAGCACAAATAGAATCTCTTGCGAAAAGTATGTTAAACTCAAAATCTCACAGGCTGCAAGGTGACATTAAAAGTATTTTAGAAAAACTTGAGTCAGCTATTCGTTCTGAAGAATTGACTTTTGCAAAAAAAACTGAGAATAGGGAAGAAATTGAGTTTTTTAAAAAACTTCTAAAATTTGCAGAAGATAAATCTTTCTTAAAAGGTGATGCTATATTTCAACAATTGTATAACATAGATTCAGATGAAGCATTAGAACTTTTAAAAAAAAATATGCATCCGATAATAAGAACAGTTGATCACGTTTCTCCTCAAAATTTAGAAGAAGAAAATAATAATTCAGATATTAATTTAGTTGAAGCATGTTATTGTTGTAATCACGATTTAAAAAAAGGAATGTCATTTCCAGAATTTTATGCTATGTTTCCATCTATCAAAGAAAATATGCCTCCTGATAAATTCCATTATGCACACTCAAATCTAATGTCTTCTTCTGCTTCAAGCATTTTAAGCAGAATGTCGGCTACAAATTTACTAAAATATGTTCAGCGTTTATTTGGTCAAAGAGAAGAAACTGTTACTAGATTAGGAAGTATAGACTTTAGAATAATAGAAGCAAATTCTTCTGTCTCCTCAAGCATACAAAATTGCAAAGATGAAATCATTGCGAAAGAATCTGAAATAGCAGAATTACAAGCAAAATTGGATTCTATTTCTTCTGATGAAGAATATCAAGCTTTAATTGAAAGATTAAACAAAATTAACAAAAAAGACCAGATAATTACAACTATACAAGCACTTCGTGATAGACGAAATAATATAAGTTCAGCATTGAATGATTTACGAAATCCACCAAAAAAATCAAAAAAAGATACCAAAACAAAAATGTCTGTCGAAGAAAAAGAAAAATTAATTGAAGAATATAAAACTTCTATTGCACAATTAAATAGAGATATAGAAACTCAGGAAACTAGAAGAGATGATATTGAAATAGAAATAATGGAGTTGGATGAAAGATTTCCAACACAAGAAATGTTACAAACCTCTAAAAATAAAATGGATTCAATAATTTCTGCATATATGAAACTTTCTACAGAAAAAGGAACTTTAGAAAATCTAGAACATTCTTTGTCTGATTGCCAAGATGAAATTGCACAACTGGAATCTGAAATTAAAAAATATCCTGATGAAGATTTTGATTTATCTTCATATACACAAGAAGAACAAATTCAATATCAACGATACCTATCTCTAGTTGAAGCTTTAAACTATATAGATGCACATTCTTCAGGAACAAGTATAAAGTCCATAATTAATTCTGCTGCAAAAAATGTTATTGAAGAGGAAATTTCAAATTTATTAAACTCTAATATAGTTTCACAAGCAAATGGGGTATCAAATAGAAAAGAAATCCAAAGCAATCTCAATTCCTTAAGAAAACAAGAAACTGAATTAAAACAACAAATCAATATTTCTCAAAAAAATATTGAGGCTTTAAATAAAATTACCGAAGGTAAAACATTAGAAGAAGCACAAACAAGCAGTCAACAAATTGCTGCCCATATTAGACAAATCAACGATAAAAAGGCACTTTTAAAAATTCCTGGTGTTATTTCTGCTTTAAAAGCTGAAATTATTTTATTACAATCAACTATAAAAGATTTAGAAGCAAAACAGAGCGAAATTGAAACCTTAAAATCCTAATAATATTATTAATATTGTAACAATATTTGTTTATTTTACTAATCTAATCTATCATTTTATTAGGGAGCGTTTATGCAAACATATAAAATATTAGTATTAGATGATGATAAACTTGTTACTTCTTCTTTAAAGTCTCTATTAATGATAGAAGGCTTTTCTGATGCTGTTTTTTATAATAATCCCTTAGAAGCACTTCAATATCTTGAAAATAATTCAAGAGATGTAATAATATCTGATTTTATGATGCCACAAATAAACGGAATAGAGTTCCTTTCAAAAGCAAAAAAAATGTATCCAAATGCAAGCATGATTCTACTCACTGGTTATGCTGATAAAGAAAATGCTATTAAAGCAATAAATGAAGTTGGTCTATATAAATATATTGAAAAACCCTGGGATAATGATGAACTTATTTTAAATATAAGAAATGCTTACGAACGAGCTCATTTGATTGAAAAAATAGAAGAAAAAAATAAACAATTGACAAGATATTCCCAAAATTTAGAAGAGCTAGTAAAAGAAAAAACAGCTGATATTATAGAAATGAATGAGAAATTAACTGCAATAATTAATAATTGCGCTGATGGGATAATACTCTTTTCTTCAAATGGTAATGTTTTGGAGGTTAATCCTGCTTGTGAGTTATTGTTTGGTTTGTCTGAAGAAATTTTAAAAACAAAAAATGTAAAAGAACTTTTTGAAACAAAAGGAACTGACTGGAATGAAGTATTATCAAGTAAAGATGAAAATTTGCTAAGAGAAATTAATGTTATAAATATTGTTAATGGTAATAAAATTCCTGTTGAGATTAGTTGTGCTTATATACCTGCAAAATCTGAGAGTGAACAAGAAAAATATGTGTTTGTAATAAGAAACGTCCATTTCCAAAAAGAAATGGATAGACTTAGAGAAGATTTTATTGCAACTTTGACCCATGATCTTAGAACGCCTTCTGTGGCTTCAATACAAACATTGGAATATTTTTTGAACGGGAAACTTGGAGAGTTGAATGAAAAACAGCAAATGCTCCTAAAAACAATGAAAAAAAGTCATGAAGATATGCTTGGCTTAGTTAATACATTATTAGAGGTTTATAAATATGAAGCTGGGCGTTTAAAATTAGTTAAAACACCTTTTGATTTTTCCTTACTTCTTGATGAATGTATTGAACAAGTTTTACCAAT
>CALUUL010000092.1 GCA_944323945.1 Candidatus Gastranaerophilales bacterium | reverse complement strand
GATATGCCTACGCCTAAGAAAAGTTTAAAAGAACTTGAAAAAGAAAGAAAACGATTAGAAAGTAAGACAAGCAAAAAATTAGAAATGAAACAATAAATGGGGAAGTGATTATAATGAATGAGAAACTAAATATTAACTGCTTGATACCGATTTATTCAACCCCTTTGAGAAATCCTTATAAATAAAGGGTTTGCGTTCTTTGAGATTTTACATGTTTTTTCAAAAAAACAGCAAGAAATGAGCAAAATGAGCAAATTTTATTCAAAAATAGGGTAAAACATTTTAGTTGATACCGCATGGTAAACCCCGCTTATACTTAAAAAGAAAAGGGTGTTGTTATGGGATTATTATCAAAATTATTTAAAAATAGTAATGATGAGTTTAATCAGGAGGAATATGATAGATATAACAATTCTAAAATAGAAGAATTTGCAAAAAAATATGATTTATCTACTATTGAAGGAATTAATGCTATCCCTATACAAGAAGCTTTAAAATATCCAGATGGTGGTAGAAGTGTAGTTTATATGCCAGAACAAATACTAAATAGGAAGGCTTCTGAATATAAGAAAAACGAAAAATATGATTTATCAATAGCTTGCTTAAAAAAAGTAAACGAATTATATCCATATTCTTTTTATCATTATACTAGAGAAAACTACGAACGAGTAGTTGATATGATGGTTTTAGCTAAACAGTTTAAACAAGCAAAAGAAGAGCATAGTCAATTGGATATAAAACATGGTACAAGATTACAAGAACTAAAAGAGTTACAAGATTTTGCCGAAAAAGACGGTGTTGAAACAAGAGAAAGTTATCAGAAGAGAATAATTGATCCATATTTAGATGAAGAAAAAGATAGAGAACAATATTATTGGTTATTGGAGCATGTTCCAAGTCTTGCTCCAAAGTCGTTTGGTGGATATAGAAAAATGAAGAAATTAAACTCAATAAATTATCAGAAAATTATTTCTGAATTGTCTAAATTAGGATATGATATTGATACTATTAGATTTTGGAATTAATATATATAGAAATTAATTAAAGGAAATTAAACAGAAATAAAAAAATATCAAATAAGTTTATTGATTTTTAAGGAGTTATGTTATGAGATTAAATTATTATTATAATTTTAAAAATACTATAAGGTTTTTTATGGATATTGAAGGACTTGATTTCACACATGTTGAACAAAATAAATCTTCATGGACAGTCCCATTTAAATTTAGAATTAAAAAGGATGATAAAAATTTCAGGACTTTGCAAATACCCAATATTTATAATTTTAAATTAGCTTTTGATTATTATAAGTCAAAGTTTCCTGAGTTTAATTACAATTTTGAAAAATTAGAAGAACTGGATTCACATAAGCGAATGGAAATATCTTATAATTTGGGTGAGTTTAAAGAGAACAGTTATGATAAGTGGGAATTAGTAGACTATAATCAATTAATAAACTATGATTTATTAATAAGATGTGATATCAAATCTTTTTATAATCATATATATACTCATTATATTTTTGAAGATGTAACAGATGAAAAAACGATTGATAAACCGTTGTCTCATATGAATAATGGGCGTACCGGTGGGATTATAATGGGAAATTATATTTCTTTGTTTGCAGCTGAATTATTATCTAAAAAAATAAGCATACGTTTCGAAGAAGAGATAGAAAATTCTAATCTTGATTGTTATTTCTCTTATTTTTCGGATGATTTTTATATATTTGCATTTGAAAATGATAAAACTAAAATAATCAATTTGTTTGATGAAGTTTTAGAGGAATTTGGATTAGAAAAAAATGAGATTAAAGTAGAGTTTTATGATTATTTGACATATACGTGTAATGATGTTATTGAAAAATACTGGAAAATAATTACTAGAAAAAGTAAGAGCCAGCAGTTTAGCCAAAACACGAAAATAGCATTAGGCAAACTTAAATATAATAATAATTTGTTTTTTACTAATCAATTAATATATCGCTTAAATAAGTTAGATGATTATAGAAAAAAAAGGGTATTTATTGTAAACTTTTTTAAAGGTGAATTTTTTAGAAGTATTGATTTTAGTAGAACATATTTTAATGATTATAATTATCATCAGATTCTTTATTTAATAAAGGAATTCCCTGAAATTATATTATATATTGATAAAATTTTGAATTCATTTGAGCAATTTCGTAGTGAAGATTTTATAAATCAAATTATTAGATTTTATGAAATAAGTTTATTGTTAGATTTTCATGATGAACAATTATATTACTATTATTTATTACATATGTTATCTGCTACTGATAAAATAAAAAATGTTGAGATTAATAAGAAAGTATTAGAAAGCAAAAATTATGTTTTAATATCTTATTACATTAAAAATAGTATGTTTTTTAATTGTGAAATTGATACTATAAAAAATTATGATGATGAAAGTTATTGGCTAGTATATTATTATTTGATTTTAAATGATAAATCATTATTTGATGATTTAGAAAATTCAGTTAGGAAGTTTTTAATTCCATCATCTGCCAAGGACGAAACAATCAAAAACTCATATATGAATTTTTATAAAGATAATTTGACCCAAAAAAATGAAATTCTCGTTTCTTTAGATAAAATTCATGATGTAATAGAAGAATATTTTAAAATCAAATATTCAAAAGAGAAAAAATAAAATACTCGTGAAAAATGTAAAAATAGGCCGAGAGTAGATATAAATCTACTCTTTTGTTATAATATTTAATAATTATTAGAGGTGTAAAGTGTATGAAAATAGAAATTGAAAATTATAAAAATATTAATAGTTTAAAATTAGAATTAATGGATAGTAAGATTAATTTTTTATATGGTGTCAGTGGAGTTGGAAAATCTTCAATTGTAAATGCAGTTATAGGTGATAAATCAGAAAAGAATATTACTTACGGTAAATTAGCCGAAGATATGAAATTATTAATTGAACCTAAATTTGGTGAAAATGATTATTTGATATTTAATGAACAGACCTTACAAAAACTTATATTACAAAAGGAAGATAGTCAAGACATGTATTCAATAATATTTTCTAATGATAATAGTCTTGAAAATATTAGAAAAGATATTTCAAGCTTGTTATCCGGAATGAATTCAAAACGTGCTGAATTATTTGATTATGTAAATGATGTAGATGAGATGATAAAGAGAATTAACAGTAGAAAATTAGCTAAATCTGGAAAGTTTTCTTCTAATTCTTCTATTGAAAAATTAAAGGCAGAAATAATAAATCCTAAATATAAAAACTATTCAAATTTTATTCATAATAATGGAATAGAATATGTTGAATGGATTGAAAAAGGTACTCAGTTTCATTTGTTTAATCAAAACAAATGTCCATTTTGTAGCAAAAAGTTAAGCGTGTCTAGAATTAATAAAATTAATAATATAGCAAAAATAAAACCTGAACAATATAAAATTATTTCTGACTCTAGAGATGTCTTAAATAAAATTGGTATTGAGGTGCCAAATTTTTCATATAAAAGAGAGGTAACTAAATTAGAAAAAAAACTTTATGATGCTATTAACAATAAAAAAATTATTATAGATATGTTCAATATGATTGATTCTTATAATTCTTCAACCTTAGATATTAATTCAATAAAAAAAGTAGTTTTATCTGAAAGCTTAAAAAAAATGTTCCCAGATGTAGAAATGGTTATTAGCGAGTTTAATGATAGCATAAAAGAATTGAAGAGAAAACTTGGTAATATTAAATTAAAAACTTCTAAATTTATTGGAAAAAACATAAAAAAATTAAATGATTATCTTTCTGAATTTGCAATTCCATATAAATTTGAAATTGATAATTATAATACTAAAGCTAAGACGGCTACAGTTTTCTTAATAAGTAAAAAAGATGAAAAGCACATAGATCGTATTGAAAATTTATCGTATGGAGAAAAGAATATTATTTCGCTGTTACTTTTTTTAGTTAGTGCAAATAAAAACTTAATAATTATCGATGATCCTGCTTCTTCATACGATGACAATCGAAGAAAGATTATTTATGATCTTCTGTATGAGTTTCATGGTAAACAAACATATGTAGTTTTATCCCATGACCAAGTTTTTATTAAATATGCTCTATTAGGATTGAAAGAGAGAACAAGAAAGTATAATACTAATACCGGAAAAATACTATGCTTAGAAAACAGAAAAGGAGTTTGTATTTCTAAAGAGATATCTTCAAGTGATTTTGATTCTCTTGAAAATCAAATTTTCCAATTTATTGAACATAACCAATTATCTTATTATAGGAAGATAATTAATTTGAGAGTTTTATTTGAACTCTCTAAAAATTCAAGTAATAAAGATAAGCTGATTTATTCATACCTTTCGGCAATTATGCATAACACAGATAGGAATAATATTATTGAACAACTAAAAGAAGAGGACATAAATGAAAGCGACATTATAAAAGACCTAAAACAAAGATACAATATAAAATTATTACCTATTCCTGAAGATTTGTATTTTGATTTTAATTATGATGAATTGTCAAGTTTTGAAAAAATAGCATATCAACGTGAGCAACATAGAATTAAAAGGGAAGGGAAACGGGCTGTTAAATCATATATAGAAAAAGAATTTGATGATATAATACATCTTAATACTAGGTATTTTGTCTCGCTTAATCCATATAAATTTGATGTTTATTCAGAAAATATTTACAATTATATTTAATGATTTTTACTTGTCATTAATAAGAAAAATATACATAATATGGTATAATAAATGTCGGAGTTGATCTCTATGTGTTCATATAAAGTAGCAGCTTATATAAGGCTATCAAAAGATGATAATTATACTGAATCTGATAGTATTAATAACCAAAAGAATATAATTAAAAAGTATATAGACACGAAAGATGACCTTGACCTAGTAGATTATTATATTGATAATGGTTATACTGGAACTAATTTTGATAGACCAGCCTTTGTGAAAATGTGTCTTGATATAGTTAATAATAAAATAAATTGTGTAATTGTTAAAGATTTATCAAGATTCGGAAGAAATATGGGATGGATGAAAATATATTTAGGAGAAACATTTCCTGAATATAATATTAGATTCATATCTATTAATGACAATTTAGATAGCCAAACAAATCCCAATTATACTGATGAGCTAGATTTTTCATTACATGCTTTAATTTATGAGCAGTATTCTATTGATATTTCTAAAAAAGTTAAGACCGTAAAACATTTGCAACAAAGTAGGGGAGACTTTATTGGGGTATCTGCTCCGTATGGATATTTAAAAGATCCAAATGATTGTCATAAGTTTGTTGTAGATGAATATGCAGCTAATATAGTAAGAAGAATATTTGAAATGGCCTTACATTGTAAAAGTAAAAATGAAATAGCTGATATATTAAATTCAGAAAATATACTTACTCCTTCAAAATATAAAAGTGAAGTTACAAGAGTAACAAGTAGCAAAACAATTAAAGCAGATAAGTGGAATAATAAAATTATAAGTGAAATACTAAAAAATCCTACTTATATTGGAACGCTAATTCAAGGAAAGAATTGTAAAACAAATCGAAAATTACCCAAGATGGTTAAAACTGATTCAAAGAGTTGGAAAATATGTACAAATCATCATGAGCCAATAATAGATAAGAAAACTTTTGAAACAGTACAAAACATATTAAATTATTCCCCTATAGTACAAGAAGATGATGAGTTTTTAATATCGAAATTGAAATGTGGTGAATGTCATGGTGGATTTTATAGAAGAAAGGCAAAAGGAATATTTTATTATTGGTGTAAATCATCTTTTCGTAAAACAGGGTGTACTTTGAAATCAATTAGAAAAGATATTTTAGAAAATATGGTTTTATGTGATATAAATAGTAAGTATAATAAACATTATAGAAAACTAACCAAAGAAATTGTTAATAATTATGTTGAAGTAGTTGAGTTGTATAACTCAAATAAAATAAAAATTATTTATAAAAAGTAATTATATG
>CALUUL010000091.1 GCA_944323945.1 Candidatus Gastranaerophilales bacterium | reverse complement strand
ATTATTTTCAATCTTATCATCAATACTTCCTATAATATCAACTATAAGAAAGTAAAAACTAACGATGTATGGTGGTTTTTGCAGAAGTATGATATAATTTTATATAGAAAATACTTGATTTGGTTGATAATAAGAGGAGTAGGTAGTTATGTATAATGAACATGAATTAGAAATGTCAATTATTCAAATGTTTGAAGAAAAGGGATATACATATATTGAAAATAATGATGAATGGCTTGCTAATAGAAATTTAGATGATTTTATTATTGAAGATGATTTATTAGAAGCATTAGAGACTATTAATTCTAAAGTTAAAAGAAGCTTATTTAATGAAGTTGTAACTAAAATCAAACATTTAGATGTACTTTCATTTATAGATAAAAACAGATTGTTTCATAAATACTTAGTTGATGGTATCTTTGTGGAAGATTACTGTAGTAGCTCTAATCCGTTAATTAAAATCATCGATTTTCAAAATCCAGAAAATAATATTTTTAAAATAGGAAACCAAGTCAAATTTAATGAAGGAAGATCTACTAGAGTTCCAGATATATTAATATATGTAAATGGATTACCATTAATAATTTTCGAATTAAAAAGTATTGAAAATAGAGAAGATGCAACAATAGAAAATGCGTATGAACAATTAGGAGGAAATTCAGATAATAGCGGATATAGATATGATATTCCAACATTATTTAATTATAATGCATTCTGTGTAATTAGTGATGGTGCTAATAATAGATTAGGGACGATTACAAGTAATTTTGAAAGATATTCTGAATGGAAAAGCATTGATGGTAAAGAAGTTTATAATGAAAATAGTGTAAATAAATTAGATGTGATGATAAATGGAGTATTTACTAAAAAAAGACTATTAGATATTATTAAAAACAACCTATTCTTTATTGATAAGGATAAAGAAAAACCAATAAAAATATTAAGCCAATATCATCAATATTTCGGTGTAAAAAAGGCTTTTGATTCAATTTTAAATCATCAAAAACCAAGTGGGGATGGAAAGGCTGGTATTATATGGCATACGCAAGGATCTGGTAAAAGTTTTAGTATGTTGATGCTTTCTTATCGCCTGATTCAAGAAAAGACTTTAAA
The DNA here is from genome assembly GCA_944323945.1 of Candidatus Gastranaerophilales bacterium. Next base: position 5,033 of record CALUUL010000091.1, on the reverse strand, counting down.
TAATCCTACTATTGTGGTGTTAACTGACAGAAATGATTTGGATGACCAATTGTATACTACATTTAGCAATGCAAAAGACTATCTAAGAGTTGAACCAGTTAAAGTTACAAATAGAAAAGATTTGCTAGATAAATTAGCCAATGTAAAAGAAAGTGGGATTATTTTTACAACTTTGCAAAAAATTGATAAAGACAATATTATACCGAATATAAGAAACAATATAATTGTTATAAGTGATGAAGCCCATCGTAGTCATTACGGAATAGAAGAGAGTATTACATACAAGAAAAATGATAATGAATTTGAAATGAAAACAAAATATGGATATGAAAAATATGTAAGAGAAGCATTACCTAATGCTACATTCATAGGTTTTACAGGAACTCCTGTTCAAACGAAAGACAAAGATATAACTGCTATATTTGGTGATATTATTGACATTTATGATATGACACAATCTATTGAAGATGGATCTACCGTAAAATTGTTTTATGAATCAAGACTTGCTAAAGTATGGTTAGATGATAAAAAATTAGAAGAAATAGATGAATATTATCGTGAGATGCACGATGAGGGTGTAACAGAAGAATTAATTGATATATCAAAATCACAAATGAGTAGAATGGAAGTATTACTGGGAGATCAAGATAGATTAAAATTATTAGCAAAAGACATAATTGAACATTATGAAGAAAGAAAAGGAATTTTAAACGATAAAGCAATGATTGTATGTATGACTAGAAAAATTGCTTTTGATTTATATAATTTAATTCTATCTATAAGACCAAATTATAAAGAAAAATTACGGTTAATTGTAACTTCAAGCAATAAAGATAGTGAAGAAATGAGAGAAGTCATTAAAGATAAAAAATATAGGGATAGCATAGCTAATGACTTTAAAAATAAAAAAGGAAAAACGAAAATTGTTATTGTTGTTGATATGTGGTTAACTGGATTTGATGTTGAAGATTTGGATGTAATGTATATTGATAAACCAATGAAAGGACATACTTTAATGCAGGCTATTGCAAGAGTAAATAGAGTGTATTCTGGAAAAGAGTCTGGTTTAATTGTTGACTATATTGGAATTTCAAAAGCATTGGATGAAGCCTTAAATACTTATACAAAGCGAGACAGAGATATTAATTTAAAAGATATTAGAGAAACAGCAAAAACATTAATTGAAGAAAATCTTTCTATATTGGATGAATGGTTCTATAAAATTGATAAAGTTAGATTTAATAGTGACAAAGAACTAGATAAATTTAGATGTATACAAGATGGTGCTGATTTTTTATTAGAAAATGAAAAACGTAAAAAACAATTTTTAGTAATTACAAAGACTTTAAAAAGTGCATATGTTATAGCTTTAGGAATTTTAGAAGAAAGTATTAAAGTGAAAATTAATTATTATCTAGCAGTACGTCATTTTATTCAGAAAATAGAATATTCCAAAAATCCTGTTTCTTTAACTAAAATAAATGAAAGAGTAAGCGAGCTACTTGCTGAAGCAATTATTGGTGATGAAGTAAAGGTATTGACTAAAATTGATGAAAATGATGGAAATAGTGTGTGGGATTTGTTAAGAGAAGATAAAGTTAAAGAGCTTAGAGAAAGTAATCCACCACATGTATTTATAAAAATTTTAGAAAAACTATTAACACAAGCGATTAAAGAGTATAAAAAATATAATTTAGTAAAATCACAAGAATATAGTGAACGACTAAGAAACTTACTTAAGCAGTATAATAATAGACCAGAAATTGGTGGGGACGATAATTCTGAAATAGAAATGACAATCGTTGGATTAATGGCATTTTCACAAGAAATGATCGAAGGAGAAGATAAAGCTAATAAAAATCATTTAAAAGGAAGAGAAAGAGCTTTTTATGATGCACTAACTACTGACAGCAAGGCAGTACAATTAATGACAGATGAAACCTTGAGATTGATTGCTATGAAATTGAAAGATGTGGTAGAGAAGTATGCAACTGTTGATTGGTCCAAGAAAAAATCAACCCAAGCAGAAATGAGATCTCAAATAAAAAGATTATTGGACGCATACGGATATCCACCGGAATATAATGAAGAAGCCACAGCAAGAGTGATTTCTCAAGCCGAATATATGATGTGATTTTTAATGATAAGATAAGATAATGTAATAGACATTATTAATGTAATTTTACTGTTTAGTCTTTACATTAAAGTTAAATAGGAGAAGGTTTTATGTTAAAAGTAGATTTTCATATACATACAATTTCTACAGCAAAAGATGTTGAATTTGAGTTTGATATTAATGACTTAAATAAATATATTAATGAAATGCAATTAGATTGTATAGCAATTACTAATCATAATATTTTTGATAAAAAACAATTTCAAACTATAAATGGTTGCGTAAATGCAAAAGTATTTCCTGGACTAGAAGTTGATATAGAAAATTCGCATTTACTAATAATTGGAGATGTAAGTGATGCTGATGATTTAGAAAAATCATCTTCAGAATTAGAAAAGTTTATAATAGACGCGAATTCATCTGTTACTTTCGAAGAATTTATAACAATTTTTCCAAATTATGAAAAGTATCTTCTAATTCCTCATTATAAAAAGCATCCAAGAATGCATCAATCAACAATTAAAAAATTTAACGGATTAATAAAATGTGGTGAAGTTCCTAATGCAAAAAAATTTTCAATAATAATTAAAGAAGATGAATCGTTAGTGCCTGTTGTATTTAGTGATTATAGAATAGGTAGCAAGGAACCAATGCCATCAAGATATACATATGTAAATAGTATTAATGATGGATTTTCAAATATTAAATTAGCTATTGAAGATAAAAGTAAAGTATCAGTGACAAAAAATAATAGTATTAACGAAATAGAATATTTGCCAAATGGTGCAACAATTTCAAATAGATTAAATATAATTGTTGGGACACGTACTTCTGGAAAAACATACAATCTTGAAAAGATAAAAGAAACATTTGATAATGATAATTGTCTATATGTACCACAATTTAGTTTGATAGGATCAGCAGAAGACTCTAAGTTTAAAGAATTAATAAAAAGAGAGTGTAACTCTATTTCTGATTCATTTTATTCAAAATTTAAAACATTAATTAATAGAATTCTGTCTTTTGATTTAGAAAAAGAAGAGAACGATATAGAAGAACAATTAAACAGTTTATTTGATTATGCAGAAAAGGCAAATATTGATTCATTTTCAAAAACAAAAATATTTTCAGAAATTGAATTTAATATTGATGTTTCTAATTCTGCAGTAGATATAATTAATTCACTAATTAAAGTTTATAAAACAACATGGAATTCTGATATTATTTATAAATATATAGATAGAGATAATTTAGCTAAATTAATTAGGGAGTTAATTGAGCAAAGAAAAAAGGAAAAGGAAAAAATAACTTTAGAAAAATGTGCAAATGAAGCAATAAAAAAAATAAAAAGTGGATTAAATAAAAAGTCTTCTGCAAATACACCAGACTATATGACACTAATATCTTGTTTTAAACATCGAAAGCTTTCTGAAAAAGCTAACACGATATTTAAAAAAATAAAATTAGAACGAGAAATCGACTCACAAGATTTGCAATTGTTTACTGTTAATATAAAATCAAAAAAATATGATAATATAACAGATTTAAAAAACAATTTAAATATTAAATCTTCTTTGAAAACGATATTTGAAAAATATTATAACGCGAATAACTTATATCAGTATGTTAATGAACTATATAAATTAGGAATAAATATAAATAATATTTGTAAAGCTCTTGTTAATATTGAGTATGATATTAAAAATCAGATTGGAGAAAAGCCATCGGGTGGTGAAAAAGCAGAATTTAATTTATTGAAAGAAATAGCAAATGCCTATAAATATGATGTATTATTAATAGATGAACCAGAAGCATCATTTGATAATCCATTTATTAGTGAAAATATTGTTGATATTATAAAAAATATTTCAGAAAAAACTACAGTATGTATAACCACTCATAATAGCACACTAGCTATGATGCTTAATCCTGATAAGATAATATTTACAGAAAACAAAAAAGGAATTCATAAAATTTATTATGGAACTATGGGTGACAAAATATTTAAGACTGTAACTGGAGAAGAAATTATAAGCTATGATAAAATTTTAGAGGTATTAGAAGCCGGCAAGGAAATATATATTGAGAAAGGAAGAAAATATGAAAGTTTTAGAAATAGTTGACAATCATGGTTGGTATATACTAAACGGAATGAAAAAGTCTATTTTAGATTTAAATAAGGAAGATATATTTTTAATATTAGAAACTATCTATTCAAATGATCAAATGCAGAATGATGTTATAGATGATGAACACAAAATTTTAAATGAAGCAGAAAAAGTAATATATAATAATATATATCAATATATATTGGAATTCGAACAAAAAAAAGATGATTTAAAAAAAGAAATAGATGAGGAATTCTCTGATGTTATAAAATTGTTGGATGACTCAGAAGAAAAATAACATATAAATTTTATACTTGCAACCCTCCTCAAACAGAGCTAACATACACTACAAGGAATCGATTTTTATCTAATTATTTTAAAAGATGATGACCATCGCCTAATATAGATAAAGTCGAACTGAATAACACCCCATCAAGGTGTTATTTTTATTTGCCCGCTCCCCTCATATCTAGTATAATTAAATTAGTAAATTTAGTGAAAAGAGGAATACCTATGGGAAAAATATCAAATGCCATTAAAATGTTAAATTATTTAAACACAGGAAACAAATATAATGTTAAAGAGTTATCTCAAAAACTAGGTATAACTGAAAGAATGGTTAGATATTACAAGCAAGAACTAGAAGACGCCGATATTCCTATAGAAACTTTTATGGGTCCTGATGGCGGTTATTATATTATTAAAACAAAAGACACATATAATCAGTTTAATAAATATGATATTGAATTATTAGAAGATATCTATAATAACTTAAGTAAGGTAAACTATAATAATTTAGATAAATTGCA
>CALUUL010000090.1 GCA_944323945.1 Candidatus Gastranaerophilales bacterium | reverse complement strand
AGGTTAGAATAAAATGCACGATTTGGAGGACTATCAATACTTTGAAGAATTGATACCCATAATGAATGCATATCATTTGCAGGTGAATTTATAGACGTATTATTAGATATATTTTCTTTTTGTTGACTTTGATTTAAGTCAGCATTTACTTTTTCTTCTTTATTTGGAACTTTATTTTCTTCAACTTTTTTTGGAATAACAATGCTTTGTTCTTCTTTTACAGCAGGCTTTGCAACTGTTATTTTTTGCGGGGCAGAAGAAACATTAACAACACCTGAAGATATTTGCTGTTCTAGGTGTTCAATTCTTTTTAGCAAATTTTCGGCAGAAGGCAGATTTTTATAATTAGTCAAATCAATTATACAAAGTTCTAACCACAAATATTTATTCGTTGTGTCTTTTATTTGCGTTGCATAATAAGATAACCTGTCAATAATTTGTATAATATCTGATACAGATATTTTTTCCGCTTGTTGTTTTGTTCTTTCATAAGTCAATTCAGAAATATGAGTTAATGAGAAAACAAGTTCTTTATCAGAGCAATTTTTAACAATCATCAAATCTCTAAAATACTGAATCAAATTCATAACAATTTGAACAGGTTCATTTCCTTTTGCATAAATATTATCAATTAAAGGAACAGATTTTGAACAATCTGCTTCTATTATACATTGTGTAACTTCATACAGAGTATCATATGAAATTTTTCCTAAAATTTCATTTATATCATTCGTATCAATCTGCTTATTAACACCTAATACACTAATTTGATCCAATAATGCAAGTGCGTCTCTCATACCGCCTTGAGAGTTTTTAGCTATAGAATACAATGCTTCTTTTGTAATATTAATATTTTCCTGCTGTGAAATATATTCAAGCCTTTTAACAATATCATCATTTGTAATACGTCTAAAATCAAACCTTTGACATCTTGAAATAATAGTATCCAAAACTTTATGTGGTTCAGTTGTAGCAAGAATAAATATAACATTTTCAGGCGGTTCTTCAAGCGTTTTCAATAAAGCATTAAAAGCATGATTTGAAAGCATATGAACTTCGTCTATAACATATATTTTATATCTGCCATTAACAGGAACATATTGTATTTTTTCTAAAATTGCCTGAGTATCTTCAACGCTTCTATTACTTGCAGCATCTATTTCAATAACATCAACAGGGATAGAATTCATAATATCCAAACAAGCAGGACATTTCCCGCAAGGAGTAAGCGTAGGACCTTCTTTACAGTTTAAAGACTTTGCAAGTATTCTTGCTGAAGAAGTTTTACCTGTGCCTCTTGGTCCACAAAGCAAATATGCATGGGCAATTCTATTCAATTTTATTGCATTACTCAAAGCATGTACTATATTTTCCTGACCTATCAGGTCATGAAAGGTTTGAGGCCTGTATTTACGATATAAAGGAATATATTTTGTATCCAATTGCTTGCTCCAATGATATTTGATAATATCTATTATATATGAATAAGACTAAAAAGTGGACTAATTTAATATGAAAATAATTAAACCTAACAAATTAGAAAAAGGTAATACCATTGGAATATTAGCAATTTCAGGAAGAATCAAAGATTTTGGAAATATAGAAAAAGCTAAATCATTTTTTGAAGAGCAAGGTTATAAAGTAGTTATTTCTGAAACTTGTAAAAGTTCACATCGTTATATGGCTGGTTTTAATGATGATGAATGCATTAATGAACTCCACAAGTTTTTTTCGGATAAAAATATTGACGTTATCTTATGTGCAAGAGGCGGTTATGGAACATTAAGACTAATTAACAAAATTGATTGGGAATTAATAAAAAATAATCCGAAAATTTTTGCAGGATATTCTGACATAACGACTCTTATAAATATGATATATAAAAAGACAGGTTTAATAACTTTTCACAGTGCAATGCCTAATGGTGATTTTTCAAATGAAATTGATGATTATACAAAAGCAGCATTTTTTAATACTTTAGAAGGGAAAACAATATGTTATCACGCTTATAATAGCAGTATTTTTAAAGAAGGTGAAGCAATTGGAAAACTTTGGGGCGGAAATTTATCCACACTTAGTGCTCTATGCGGAACTAATTTTGTACCAAATGAAGATTTAATATTATTCTTAGAAGATTTGAATGAACCGGTTTATAAGATTGATAAAATGCTAACACAGCTATTTAACATAGAAAAATTAAGAAAAAATGTTAAAGGAATTGCAATTGGCGAATTTAAAGACATAGAAGACAAAAATCAACTTGATGAGGTTATTTTAGAACTTGCAAATAAATTAAACATTCCGATATGCGATGGATTTAAAATAACACACAATAAAATAAAAGATACTCTTCCAATAGGAATAAAAGTATACTTTAATACAAAGGCGGGAATAATCAAAATTCTTGAAGATTATTGTAAATAAAGAAGCATAAGTATATATTAAAATAGAAACATTATTTAACAGGGAGATAAATAAAAAGTGAAAATAGCTTTTTTTGCACTAAGAAAATTTGATGAACTTGAATTATGTAAAGAATTCAGCAAAAAATATAATATAGATTTTGTCTGGACAAATGAATATCCGAATAAAGAAAATCTATCAATAGCAAAAGATTGTGATGCAATAAACATAGTTCCTTGTTTGATTACAAAAGAATATATTGATGAATTTATATCATACGGAATAAAATACATTCAATGCAGAAGTATTGGATACGATCATTTGCCAATTGAATATATAAAAGAAAAAGGACTAAAAGTATCATCCTCAAGTTACCCACCTAATTGTGTTGCGGATTATGCAATTATGCTGATACTTATGTGTGCTAGGAAAATGAATCAGATATTAATACGCTCAATGGCTCAAGATTATTCATTACGAGGAAAAATCGGTAAAGATATCTGTGATTGTACAATTGGTGTAATAGGGACAGGAAACATAGGTTCAACCGTTATTAAGCACCTGTCAGGATTTGGCTGTAAAATATTAGCTTATAATAAATTCGAGGAAAATGAAGAATTAAAAAAATATGCAAACTATGTAGATATAGAAACTCTTTATAAAGAAAGTGATATTATAACGCTTCACGTTGCTTCAAATTCAGAAACTTTCCATATGATTAATAATGAAACAATAAATAAAATGAAAGATGGAGTAATAATAATAAATACGGCAAGAGGTACGCTGATAGATTCAAAAGCACTAATAGAAAACTTAAAAAATGGAAAAATAAGTGCAGCAGGTCTTGACGTAATAGAAGACGAAAACGGATTATATTACTACAACAGAAGCAGTGAAGTAATTGATAATGATGAACTTTCTATGTTAAGAAGTTTTCCGAATGTAATTCTAACCCCTCATACCGCATTTTACACATATACAACAGTATCAAATATGATCGAAAAATCTTTCTTAGCAATGAAAAATTACAAAGAAGGCAAAGTTAATCCTTTTGAAGTGAAAATATAGTATTAAAACTATACTTTATATATTGACCGATGGTTAATAATCAAAATAAAGAAATAATGTATAATAAACTTTATGGAAAAACTTTTTGAAATAAAAAAATTAAATATGCACTACCCTATAATTGACGGATTATTAGGTAACATCAAGGGATACACATATGCTTTAAATGATGTGGATTTGGATATATATAAAAATGAGATATTAGGCTTAGTAGGAGAATCCGGAAGCGGAAAATCCACATTGGGAAACTGCATATTAAAATTAATAACTCCGACATCAGGTGAAGTTATTTTTAATGGCGAAAATATTGTACTTAAAACCAAAAAAGAACTTAAAAGTTTTAGAGCACAAGCCCAACCTATATTTCAAAATCCATATATGAGCCTAAATCCAAGGATGAAAATATATGATATTTTGAAAGAACCATTTATCATTAACGGAATAAAAGATAAACAAAAAATTAATGAAAAAATAAAAAAAATTATATTTCTAATCGGGATGCAAGAAGAAGTATTAAACAGATATCCACATGAATTTTCAGGCGGGCAACGACAAAGAATAGCAATAGCAAGAGCAATAATATTAAATCCCAAATTTATAGTGGCAGATGAACCGGTAAGTGCATTAGACGTAAGCATTCAGGCTCAAATTGTAAACTTGCTTTTAGACTTAAAACAACACTTAAACCTCACTATGCTTTTTATCTCGCACGATTTAAGCATTATAAAATATATATCAGACAAAATAGCAGTAATGTACTTAGGCGAAATTGTTGAGATTGCGAAAAAAGAAGAACTTTTTGATAATCATAAACATCCATATACACAAGCCCTATTAAATGCTGTACCTTTAATATCTAAAGACAAAACAAAAAAGATATTATTAGCAGGAGATATACCATCCCCTAATAACCCGCCCAAAGGATGCAAATTTCATACAAGATGCCCTTATGTTATGGAAATATGTAAACAACAGCATCCAGACCTAACAAATGTATCTGAAACTCATAAAGTAAGATGCTTTTTGGTGAATGAAAATAAATCTTAATATTTTTTCTAGAGAAAAAATTGAATTTATTGTAATATACTGGTATGGCAAAATTTCGCTTGTATTTAAAACAAACAATAACATACCAGTTAATATTAATGTTTTTAAGGCATGTAAGGGAGTTCTTTGAAACATTTGGTTCTATTGCCTATCAACTAATTCAGGTTTTAAAATATATATTTTCTTTCCAAATAAATTTCAAACAGCTAATGGAACAATCTTCAAGATTTGCGGTTGATTCTTTACCAATAACTCTTTCTATTGTTTCAATGACTGCAATAATTTTATCAATGCAAGTGGCACCTGAGATGGTAAAACAGGGTGGAAAAGATTATATAGGTCTACTTGTTGCATTAACAATGGTAAGAGAAATCGGTGTAATAATGTCAGGCTTTGCAATTATATCAATGATAGGTTCAGCCCAAGCAAGTGAACTTGCAACAATGCGAGTAACAGAGCAAATTGATGCAATGGAAGTATTGAAAGTTTCACCATTTAAGTATTTATTTCTTCCAAGAGTATTAGCAGGTGTAATAATGATGCCGTTTGTAGTTATAATATCATCTACAGTCGGGATTTTAGCTGGCGGGTTAACGGCAATGACAGCCGGAAAAGATGTAACTTGGCTATGTTATACAACTTCTGTTTGGCAAGGGCTATACATAAGAGACATAAATATTATGTTATTAAAATCAGCTTGTTTTGGGGGAGCAATAAGTTTAATAAGTTCCAGCTGTGGTTATAGTGCTCAAGGCGGGGCAAAAGGTGTAGGTATTGCAACAACAAAAGCCGTTGTATGGTCTTTCGTTGCAATAGTTATAATTGACTGCATTTTTGCAGTTGCATTCTATTTTTAAGAAGAAGGTTAATATGACAATAAAGGTAGAAAATTTAACAAAAGAATTTGATGGGAAAAAAGTTTTAGACAACATTTCCTTTAATGTTGAAGAAGGCGAGATTCTTTCAATTGTGGGCTTCAGCGGTTCTGGTAAAAGTACTATACTAAAAATATTATGCGGACTATTAAAAGCCGATTCAGGAAAAATTGATATAAGTGATGGTGACGTTGCAATGGTATTCCAATATTCTGCACTTTTTGATTCTTTAAACGTATTTGACAATATATCATTTGCACTTCAAGAACGAAAAGAATTTAAAAATAAATACACACAAGAAGAACTGAAAGAAATTGTAGCAAAAAGTCTGAAAACAGTAGGACTATCCGGAATAGAAGATAAATTTCCGAATGAACTTTCAGGCGGTATGCAAAAACGAGTGAGCTTAGCAAGAGCAATTGTAACAAAACCTAAATTTATACTGTACGATGAACCTACAGCGGGTCTTGATCCAATTGCTTCAACAGTAATTGAAAACTATATACTAAGATTAAGAGACGAAACAAAAGCAACATCAATTATTGTAACACACCAAATGTCAACAATCAAAAGATGTTCAGACAGAGTTATAATGTTATATGATGGACATATTGTATATAGAGGAACACCAAGTGACCTATTAGAACAAAATACACCATATACAAAGCAGTTTGTATCGGCATCAATGGATGGACCGATGAAAATCACGGCTTCTGGTTTTTAGATTTTTATTGTAAAATTAATTTGGAAGAAGGAAATATATGAAATTTACATCATCATTTAAAG
>CALUUL010000089.1 GCA_944323945.1 Candidatus Gastranaerophilales bacterium | reverse complement strand
GCATTTCAGATTATTTGGCGATTATGGAAAGCTAAAAAGAAAAAACGAATTTTATTCTTAGCTGATAGAAATATTTTGGTTGATCAGACCAAAAGTCAAGATTTCGCACCATTTGGCGATAAAATGACAAAGATTACAAAACGCCATATTGATAAATCTTATGAAATATATTTAGCCTTGTATCAAGGAATTACCGGAAACGATGAAGACAAAGACGCCTACAAAGAATTTTCGAAAGATTTCTTTGATTTAATTGTAATTGATGAGTGCCATAGGGGAAGTGCAAAAGATGATTCAGCTTGGCGAGAGGTGTTAGATTATTTTTCATCTGCTACTCATTTAGGTTTAACTGCAACGCCTAAAGAAACAAAAGAAGTTTCCAATATCGAATATTTTGGCGAACCTATCTATACATATTCTCTAAAACAAGGCATTGAAGATGGTTTTCTTGCTCCATACAAAGTTATTAGACCGATAATTAATATTGATATGGATGGCTTAAAACTACCACAAGGCACAATTGATAAATATGGAAATGAAGTTCCTGACGAGGAATTTAATGTAAAAGATTTTGATAAGAAAATTGTTGTTGATGAAAGAACAGAACTTGTCGCAAAAAGAATAACTCAATACCTAAAGAATAATAACAGATATGATAAAACAATTGTTTTCTGTACTGATATTGACCACGCAGCAAGAATGCGCCAAGCTTTGGTTAATGAAAATCCTGATATGGTAGCAGAAAACTCAAAGTATATAATGCAAATTACAGGTGATAACGATGAAGGTAAAAAAGAGCTAGATAATTTTATTGACCCTGAAATGACTTATCCTGTAATTGCTACAACTTCAAAGCTAATGACAACAGGAGTTGACGCTAAAACCTGCAAACTTATAGCAATAGATAGCAACATCAATTCAATGACAGAATTTAAACAAATTATCGGTCGTGGAACACGTTTAAGACCTGATTATGGCAAATGGTATTTTACTATTCTTGATTTTAGAGGTGTTACAAGACTTTTTGAAGATAAAGATTTTGACGGCGAACCTGTTCAGATAAAAGACGTAAAAGAATCTGAAGAAATGCCAAAAGATGAGCAGACAAAAGAAGAAGTTGAAACTTTGATTGATGAACTTCCTGATGGCGAAACCATTGTTGAAATTCCACCAAATATTGATATTACCGATGTTGAAAACCCTACCAAAAAATTCTATGTGAATGGAATTGAAGTTGTGCAAGTAGGTGAAAGAGTTCAATATTATGGCAAAGATGGCAAATTAATAACAGAAAGCCTTGTAGATTACACTAAAAAGAATCTAAAAGCACAGTTTGCGTCAATGGATGATTTTATCAAAAAATGGACAGAAGCCGATAAAAAATCAGCAATTATTGATGAACTGATAGAACAAGGTATAATGCTTGATGAATTAAGGGAAGAAGTTAAACAAAAAACAGGCAAAGATTTAAGTGTTTTTGATTTGATTTGCCATGTAACTTTTGATATGCCACCACTATCAAGAAAAGAAAGGGCACAAAAAGTTAAGAAAAGAAATTACTTCGCTAAATATTCAGAAAAAGCAAGAAAAGTTCTTAACGCCTTGATTGATAAATTCTCTGATGGTGGCATTGAAGAAATTGAAAATAGAGAAATTTTATATTTCCAACCTTTTGATGAAATCGGAACACCTGTGGAGATAATCAAAGAATTCGGCGGAAAGGCTAAATACGAAGAAGCAATTAAAGAGCTTGAAAAAGAACTCTTTAGCGATGATGGAGTTGCTTAGATGGAAATAGATTGGAATATTATATGGTCTGCGGTAACTGCAATATCAACGTTAGTAATGGCACTTGCAACAATTGCCATGGCTGTATTTGCAGGTAGTGCTTTAAACTCTTGGAAAAAAGAAATTAAATTAAAAAAGATTTATAGAATTAATAGAAATTATATAAAAACAATTGATGAGTTTTTAAAATTATTACATAATTATGAACTAATATCTAATGAACAAGAAACTAGATATATATTAGAAAAACTATTGGAAGAAATAAATATAATATTATATGAATATAAGTTAATAGAAAAGAATGCTGAAACAGAATTTTTAAACAATCTGATGTATTTTAAAACAATTCTTGAAAAATATACCAAAGAAACCTTTAAAACAGATAATAATTGGCTTAGTTTTTGTTTTAGCTATGAAAACTTTTGGGATGAATATGCACCAATTCAAGAAAATGATGGTAATATTTCTTATACACAAGAATATGAAAAATTATTAAATAAATTAAATAATGCAAAAAAATTATGTGAGCAAAATATTTATAAATTTTACAACTAGAGGATAACTAAATGCCAAATATATCAAGTGTAATAAAATCAATACAAGACATAATGCGAAAAGATACAGGCGTTGACGGTGATGCACAAAGACTATCGCAAATCGTTTGGATGCTGTTTTTAAAAATCTTTGCTGATAAAGAAGATGAAGCAGGGGTTATGAAAGATGATTACAAATCTCCGCTTGATGAAAAATATCGTTGGCAAAATTGGGCTCAAGATGATGAAGGCTTAACGGGTGATGATTTAATCGATTTTATCAATAATGACCTGTTCCCGTACCTGCAAAACCTTGAAAATGATTCAAATAATCAAGCCTTGATTATAAAAAACATTTTTCAAGATACTTATAACTATATGAAATCTGGTACACTATTAAGACAAGTTATCAATAAAATTAATGAAATTGACTTTAATTCAAGCGAAGACAGGCACCTTTTCAATGATATTTATGAGCAACTTTTGCAAAGCCTTCAATCGGCAGGCAACGCAGGTGAATATTACACCCCAAGAGCAGTAACTCAATTTATTGTAGATATGGTTGACCCAAAACTTGGCGAAACTATCCTAGACCCTGCTTGCGGTACAGGAGGTTTTCTTGCTTGTGCAATAGAACACTTGAAAAAACAAACAGATACAACAAAAGAAGGTGAAATCCTTAATAACTCTATATTCGGGATAGAGAAGAAACCTCTTCCGCACCAATTATGCACAACAAATATGATTTTGCACGGAATTGATACTCCTATAAACATAAAAAGAGATAATACCCTATCAAAACCGATTAATAATATTTCCCCTGCTGATAGAGTAAATTGCATTGTTACAAACCCACCTTTTGGCGGAGTTGAAGAAGACGGGATTGAAACAAATTTCCCTGCAGCTTATAGAACAAAAGAAACAGCAGATTTATTTTTGCTCTACATTATTGCAAAACTAAAACCTCAAGGCAGAGTTGGAATAGTTCTTCCTGATGGAGCACTATTTGGCGAAGGTGTAAAAACAAGAATAAAAGAAAAACTTATGCAAGAATGTAATTTGCATACAATCATAAGACTTCCAAAAAGCGTTTTTGCTCCATATACATCAATTAATACCAACCTTTTATTCTTCACAAAAGGCGAACCAACAAACGTTACTTGGTTTTATAGACTAGATATGCCGGATGGGTATAAGAACTTTTCTAAAACAAAGCCAATGAAAAAAGAACACTTTAAAGAAGTTGTAGAATGGTGGAACAATAGAAAAGAAATAACTATTGACGGTTTTGATAAAACTAAAAAATATTCAATTCAAGAAATTAAAGAAAGAAATTATAACCTTGATTTGTGCGGTTATCCATATGAAGAAGAAGAAATCCTGCCACCGATGGAACTTTTGCAAAAATACCAAGAAAAACGAGCAGAAGTAGATAAAAATATTGATGATATCTTGAGCAAAATTAAAGCTATGATTGGAGGCGCAAATGCCAATCAATTTAAATAATATTAATTGGCAAGATATAATCATACCTTTTGCTTCTGCTTTTGCGGGTGCTTTTTTTGCATATAAATTTAATGCTTGCAGTGAAAACAAAAAGCACGATGAAGAAAATTTTAAACGGTTTAACTTATTATTAAATCAGGTTAATGTTGCATGGATTGCATTAATGAACTATAAAATAGTTTATTTATCTGAAATTGAAAAATTGATAGATAAAGACAATCAAAAAGCGGTAAAAAAAACAATACTTCCTCCTGATGTAATATTTAATGCAAATATAGAAGAAAATATTTTTTTAGCAAAATATAATTTTCAATTTTTATCTTTATTATCTGAAATAGAAAAACAATCTATATTAACTCAAAAAATGCTGAATGTTTGCCAACAACAATTTAGTGAAAATAATAATTGGGTTAAATTGCCTTATGAGCAAGTTAAATCTAGTATAGGCACTTTTGAAACAACCAAAAATTTTGTAGATAAAATTCTTTCATACTTGTTGTTATTAAGAGAAAAGCTATTAGAATGTAAAAATCGGTATTTCAGATTTTTATATACCGATGAAAGAGATATTTATATGAATCATTGTTTTGATTATTTAATTCCTGATGTTAATCAATTTCAAGAAATAGTAAACTTTTCAAAAATAATGGAACAATCTTGGGTAAAACAACCTTGTTTATTAGATTGTCTGAAACTATATAAAGATAAAATATTTTTTAAATTTAGTTCATTTTTAAATTTTATAGGAATAAATCATAAATGAAATTGCAAGATTTAAAAAAATCAATTTTACAATACGCAATGCAAGGGAAATTGGTGCCTCAAAACCCAAATGATGAGCCTGCAAGTGAGCTTTTAAAACGCATAAAAGCGCAAAAAGAACAACTTATAAAAGACGGCAAAATCAAAAAAGAAAAACCCCTTCTGCCAATCACCCAAGACGAAATCCCATACGACCTTCCACAAGGTTGGCAATGGGTAAGGCTTGGCGATATAGGTGATTGGGGTGCTGGTTCAACACCCAATAGAGCAAGAACAGACTATTATTTTAATGGAACAATTCCTTGGCTAAAAACAGGAGATTTAAATGACAGTTTTATTTCAGAGATACCTGAAAAAATAACTGAATTAGCACTAGAACAAACATCTGTAAAGATAAAACCAATAGGTTCACTGCTTATTGCTATGTATGGGGCAACTATTGGAAAACTTGGGATTTTAACAATTCCAGCTACAACAAACCAAGCTTGCTGTGCCTGTGTTGCTTTCCAAGAAATAGAAACTAAATTTTTATTTTATTATTTGCTTTCTGAAAGGGATAACCTAAGAAAAAGAGGTGACGGTGGTGCTCAACCAAATATTTCAAGAGAAAAAATTATAGCATATTTACTTCCTCTTCCTCCACTAGCCGAACAAAAGCGGATTGTAGAAAAGTTGGAAGAGATTTTGCCTTTGGTTGATGAATATGGCAAAAATGAAGAAATTTTATCAGAAATGAATCAAAAATTGCCAAAACAAATCCGCCAATCAATTTTGCAATACGCAGTGCAAGGAAAACTTGTCGAACAAAACCCTCAAGATGAACCTGCAAGTGAACTTCTAAAACGCATAAAAACTGAAAAAGAACAACTAATAAAAGAAGGCAAAATCAAAAAAGAAAAACCACTTCCGCCAATCACCCAAGACGAAATCCCATACAACTTACCACATGGTTGGAAATGGGTAAGATTGGGAGAAATATTAACCAAACTAACAGACGGTGCTCACAAAACTCCGCACTATCAAAGCAAGGGTGTCCCTTTTCTGTCAGTAAAAGATATTAGCTCAGGATATATAGACTTTTCAAATACAAAATTCATCTCAGAATCAGAACATCAAGAATTATTTAAAAGGTGTAATCCACAAAGAAATGACATATTGCTAACAAAAGTTGGTACAACGGGTATTCCTGCTATTGTTGAAACAGATAAAGAATTTAGTTTATTTGTTAGTGTAGCATTATTAAAATTTAATAATCAATTTATAGATATAAAATATTTATATAATCTGATTTTAAGTCCTCTTGTTCAAGCACAGGCTAAAGAAAATACAAAAGGAATTGGAAATAAAAATTGGGTGATTGATAAAATTGCTCAAACTATTATCCCTCTCCCCCCACTAGCAGAACAAAAGCGAATTGTCGCCAAAGTCGAAGAACTTATGAAGCTTGTAGATATGTTGTCATGAAATCTTTTCAATAAAAATTTAATTTAACATGATAAAATTAATTAGAAGCCGATTTTTGAACAATTTATTTTGTTTGTCGTTTTAGCTTGCAGGAGGGGGAATTTCCAATGAAAAAATCATTTTATTTATTTTTACTTATAAGTTTTTTATTTTTTGGCGCAATGCAA
>CALUUL010000088.1 GCA_944323945.1 Candidatus Gastranaerophilales bacterium | reverse complement strand
GGTTCATCATCGATAAAGCAGACAACTTCTTTATAGATATGATTAGAGTTATTGATTTCTCTTAATACTTTTTCACCAGCTACTCCAGCTCCAACGATTAAAACCCTATCTTTTACTGGTTTTGTTATTTGATTACTATACTTATTTGTATATAATCTAATAATTCGATAACAAAACCGATTACCACCGACTGTTATTATTAGAATCAAAAAATAAATAAAATAAAAACTTGTTGTTATGTATTGATTAAAAACCAATGATAACAACAAATTACTTAAACTAGCTATTAAACAAGCTATAATAATATTTTTTAATTCAGTAACTGAGGCAAATTGCCATAAGCTTTGATATAGTTTAAAAATTACAAATATTAATAAATCAACAATCACTATTGGAATAATTAAAACAAATATTTTTTCTAAATATATGCTAGGAAGATTACCATCAAACTGTAAAAACAAAGCACTAAAACAAGAAAAAATAATACAACAAACATCAACTATTCCTAATAAAAATCTTTTAAAATTAATACTAACCCTTCTACCTAGTGGCATAACTATCCCCCACTATTTTTCCACTTGTCATCTTCAATAAATTATCCCTCCATATATCTTCTAATAACAATTCCCTTAACTTTAAAATATTAATTAATCTCTAATTAATAACTATTCATCAAAGCATTACTTAAAACAAAAAAAGGCAATAAAATCCCAGTACACTCTCCAAAAAAAGAGCGCACTAAAGGAAATTATTGCCATCTTAAATCCGTAACATGCACTAGTCAATGATTACTTCATTAAAAGTATTGTTATTATAGTCATTACAGACTATAGCCGAATTATAGGATAATTCGTCGTATTTTTCAATAAAATAATAAATAAATAACAAATTTATAATAAATAAATTAGATAATATAATTATTAAAAACAAATATTTTACATTTTAAATCATAATTATATTTTTACTAGTAGTTTAAATATTTGTTATAATAATTACATCATATTATTAGGAGGTCCAACTTATGAAAATACTTTCTTTAGCCCCTTTTACAAACCAAGAAAAAGATATTTTAACTAAAACATTTCCTAATCATCAATTTACTTTCGTTAAGGGAGCAAAACTTACACAAGATATGATCGATAATTGTGATATGTTAATTGGTAACGCACCTGAGCGAATCGATTTAAATCGTGATAATTTAAAAGCTATTCAATTAGCTAGTGCTGGCAGTGATACTTATGTAAAAAAAGGAGTATTAAATCACAATATTATATTGGCCAATGCTAGTGGCAGTTATGGAAAAGCAATTAGTGAACATACAATTGGAATGATTTTAGCTTTGAATAAAAACTTTAAAACTTATTTTAATAACATGAATAATCATTTATGGCAAGAAGTTAAAAATGGTAAAGAGCTTTATCATAGTACTGTTATTATTGTTGGTTTAGGTGATTTAGGTTATGAAATTGCTAAAAGACTAAAAGCTTTTGATTGTAAAGTCATTGGTTTAAAAAGAACACTAATTGATATTCCTGAATATGTTGATGAACTACATACAATGGATAAACTAGATGAAATCTTACCTCAAGGTGATTTTGTTATTCTTTGTTTGCCACAATCACAAGAAACAATTAATTTATTCAATAAAAAAAGATTGCTACTAATGAAAAAAGATGCTGTTTTAGTCAATGTTGGTCGTGGTTCAGCTATTAATACTAATGATTTAAAAGAAGTACTCGATTTAAATCATCTTTATGGAGTAGCTCTTGATGTTATCGATCCAGAACCATATCCTGAAAATAGTGATTTATGGAACTATGATAATGTATTTATCACGCCACATGTTTCAGGAGGCTTTGTTTGGAAAAGTGTTCATGAATATTTTTTAAATCTTGTAATTAGAAATATTAAACATTTAGATAATAATGAACCATTAGAAAATGAAGTTGACTTTACAACTGGTTATCGCAAAATTGTAAAATATAATTAAAATGGGAAGATTATATCCCGACTTTCTAAAGATTCCGATAAATAAAAACATAAGACCAACTATCTTTGATGATAATTGGTCTTTTTTGATATGAACCGATTAAAATGTCGGAATCTTTTTTTTGTTAAAATGATAGTAGAAAGGAGGTGAAATTATGACGATAGATGAGGTTGTTGATAGGGCTATGGCTTTTATAGAAAAGGATCAATTTTCAGAAAAATGGATATATACATCTAAATTATTCTACAAAAATAAGTTACTTCCATTATTTACTGATAAAAAGGAATTTGATTCTAAAATCATTATTCATCTTATTGATGAGTATACATCTATGTATGAAAACTCTCAATTATCTCGCTCCACATTTAATTCGAGAATAAGATGGCTCAGGATATTGTTGGATATTTCTAAAGGATTAGAGCCGAAGAGTCATTATAGACGAAAATCCCTATATAAATATAATCCCAGTGAAGAAAATCTTTTAATGATTGAAAAAATTTGTACATTTGCTCAATCATCTTCGATCAATGTTAGCCAATATATTATTGCTTCTTTAAGAAAGTTTTTTTGCTATTTGGAAGAAAAGAATATCGTATTAGAATCTTTAACTGATGAAATAATAATTCAGATCATTTTTGATTATAAGCAGACGCACAAAGATATCAGATATTTTATTAAAGCTTTGGATCTGATTACCAGATATCTTAAATCCTGTGAAATAGCTCACTTAAATTTAAATCTTGAACATATAAAAGCTAGAAGAAACGAAAGTTTAATTGAACCTTTTGATCCTGACCAGATTTCTAAATTGATCGAATATGCTTTGAATCTTAATAGTGCTAGCGGTTCACGCTTTGCTGCTTTTGTTGGCTTGACTGCTTTTACAGGCATAAGAGGATGCGATGCTGTTAATTTAAAATTTCAGAATATTGACTGGGATAGACAACTCCTGATGTTTACACAATTAAAAACTCAAATTCCTGTGGTTTTACCAATTCCCAATAAAGCTCTAAACCTGTTAGGAAAATATATCATCAATTATCGAAAAAAACCTATTGATTCACAGGATAATGATTATATTTTTATGACCTTGACATCACCTATTCGCCTTATGAAGAATCATGCTACTATAACTAAACAAATTCAAGATTATTCAAAAAAAATCTTGAATGTAGAAGTGAAAAAATATCAAGGACTTCATTCCATAAGGAGAATGTTTGCAACCAAGCTCGTAAACAGTAATGTTGATTCTAAAACTGCTTCTCAGATGCTGGGACATACTTCCTTTTCTAGTGATGATCGCTATATGTCCTATGATAGATTTAAAGTGATGAAATGTGCCTTGGATTTTCAAAAAATTCAAATTGAAGGAGGTGTCTATTTTGAAGACAAACAAGATGATCCTTGATGATTTTGAATCATTCATTAAATTTCGAATAGGTACAGGATATGCAGGCTATGCTATGAATTATGCAAAAAGATATGCTCAATTTCTTTATTCAAACTATGGGAACGAGGAGGAAGTTACCGAAGAAATGCTACAAGAATACTTGAAACTTCACCCTCATAATAATCATAACACATATGCAAATGCTATTGCTGAAATACGTACATTTTCTAAATACATCAATCAAACAGGACGTAAAGCTTATATTCCTGATAAAGATTATACTTATTGGAAAAAAAGGACTGAATTCATACCCTATCTTTTAAATGATAAGGAGCTTAAGATGTTCTTCGATCATCTTGATTCCTATAGTGATAAAGATCTGTATGAACGAAGAGCTAATAGAAAAGTTGTTTTTCCAATTTTATACAGAATGATGTATTGTTGTGGTATGAGACCTCAGGAAGTATTGAATCTGAAGACTATCGATGTTGATCTTGCTTTTGGCGATATTTATATAAGAAAAACAAAATCATATAGAGACAGGCATATCATCATGTCTTCAGATATGCTTGATCTTTGTCATCGTTATATGAATCTCCACGTATCGCTATATCATGATTATTTTTTTGATAAGCCAGATGGAAAAAGATATACATCAGATGATTTATATTATTGTATCAAGCATTTTAAAAAGAAAACCGGATTTAATAAGCCAAATTTTAGATCTTATTGCTTCAGGCACATGTTTGCTACTGAAAATTTGATAAAATGGATAAATAATAGCGAAGACATCACGATGCTTTTACCATATCTATCAGTCTATATGGGCCATACAGATATCAGGCATACGCTCTATTATATACATTTGCTACCTGAACATTTAAGAAAGGCGGCTAAGATTGATTGTGATCTTTTTGAATCAATCTATCCGAAATGGGGCTATGATATATGAGCAAACTAAAAATAAGTAAAGCGACCAGACTAATAGCTCAAGAATGCAACACTTTTTTGAACACCTATCTGATTGAATATAAAAGACGACAACCGAATACAATTAAATCTTATAAAGATATGTTCAGCGTATATTTTAAATTTCTAAAAAGCGAAAGAGATAAAGAGATTTGGAAAATTACAGTTGATGATTTTTCTTCTGAAAATATCATATTATTCATGAAGTGGCTAAACGAAAGTAACAATAATAAAAATACGACAATCAATAAGCGATTGAGCGAATTAAAAACTTTCTGTGGATATTTATGTAAAAACGGTCATATAGATCCTTTGAATTATTCAAAAATACAGGACATCACTCCAATGAAAACAGAAAAAAATCAATTGAAAGAAGAACTATCAATAAAACAAGTTCATGCTATTCTTTCCCAACCAAATATAAATAAGAGAAAAGGTAGAAGAGATTGTTGTCTTATGACTATATTATATGATACTGGTTGTCGTTGTGATGAATTACTAAGTCTTAAATTGAAAGATCTAAGGTTCAATAAAGATGTTTGTGATATAAAGATTCTTGGTAAAGGAAGAAAATATCGTGCGACTCCACTAAGTAAACAAGCTACAAAAATATTAAAAACATATCTCCAAGAAGAAAAGATAATTGATAATGAACAATATTTATTTTCAACGAATTATAATGGTTTCAAGCATAAGATGTCAGCGGATAATGTTGATAGAATTTTATCTAAATATGAAAACGAATTAAGAACTCTGGGATTTGAAATTCCTCATCTCCATCCTCATTTGTTTAGACATACAAGAGCGATGCATCTATACAAAAATGGAGTTTCGCTAAGCCTAATCAGTCAATGGCTAGGACATTCTAATTTGGAAACAACATTAATTTATGCATATGCAGATACAGAGATGAAGAGGAAAGCAATTGATAAAGCAATGAATGGAAAGGATATGCTGTACATCGAAGAAGAAGCTAAATACTCAAAAGAAGCGATAATAAAGGCAATGTTTGGTCTATAAAAGATTCCGACATTTTAATCAGTTCACATCAAAAAAGACCAATTATCATCAAAGATAGTTGGTCTTATGTTTTTATTTATCGGAATCTTTAGAAAGTCGGGATATCTCTCTGAATTCCGATATCGGAATTCAAAATGGTAAAAATCTCCCCTTTTCATATTTGAATAATTTTATATTTATGGATTACATACACTACAAGCTCTTAATCCTTGACTAATTGCACTGCTTCTAGAAACCGGTATACAGCTTCTAGAAAGATAACGACAACTACTACGATGATAACAATCACCAGTCCGGGTTTTATATACAGTATATGTTACATCATCATTTTTATTTACTGGCAAATTGCTTTGATAATTATTAACCGGTTTTGGATTAGTTACTACAACATTAGTAGAAACTTGTTTTCCTTTAACTGTTGCTGTTATCGTTGCACTTCCAGCACTCTTAGCAATAATATTTCCTGCATTATCAACGCTAGCAACATTTGGATTACTTGAATTATAAAAAATAGCACTGTTGCAGTTAGTTGAAACTTCAAACTTAGATGTCCCTTCAGGACTTAAAGAAATACTTGCTGGTGATGTTGTTTGCAACAATAATTGATTAACTGTTACCGGTATTTCAACTTCATTTTTATTACCATATTTATCTTCAACTATATACTTAGCAATATAACTACCCGGTGTATTATAATTAACAGCTGAATCGTCATAACTTGTTTTATAAGATGATAAATCATCAACACTTACCAGACTATCATAATCAATAACATCATTTTCAAAAATATTAGCACTATTTCTTAATTTAATTTCTGGTGCTGTTGTATCTTTTACTATTAATTTAAGTGTCTTTTCACTATCTCGATACTTATATTTAATAGTATATTCTCCAACATCTACATCACCAAAATCATTTATCTTTTTACAAGTAAAT
>CALUUL010000087.1 GCA_944323945.1 Candidatus Gastranaerophilales bacterium | reverse complement strand
GTGATGAAGTATTTTTCAGAATAAAGACATTTCAAGAATATTGCGAAAAGAATAAAAAGTTTATAGAAGACTTTAAGGAAGGACATAAAAACACTAGCCATGAATAACATTCAAGTTTTGGGGAAATTTCTTGATCAGCCGATTTTAGTATCAAAATTTCAAAGAGCAGTACCAACCATACTAACAGCAGGCGCAGCTGCATATACTATACAAAAAGTAAACACAACACCAAAAGAAAAAAGAAAAAAATGTGCTATAAAAACAGGGATAACACTTGGAATGACCGCAGCTTCTGCAATAGCTGCACCATATATAGCATCAGCAATAACAAAAAGACCACTTAGTGATTCATTAAACACAGTAAAAGATAGGAATAAAAAACTTATTGATGCTTTTGTAAAAGAAACAAATTTGCAAGGAACGACGAAAGAAATTTTGAGTAAAGGCAAAGAGAAAATTCTTAGTTTTAAGGAAATAAAAAGAGTATTTGAAGATATAAAAGACAAAAACTTTTTAGAAAAACTTATTCCGTCACCACAAAATGTAAGTGCAAAAGATATATTCTCAGAGATTGGTTATTTATCAGTATATGGTGCAGTCCCAGTAATAGGCGGAATTGCTGGAGGCACTATAGCGGATAAAGTTACTGATAAAAAAAATTGGAAAGAAAACATACCCAATAAGATAAAAGAAGGATCTTATCAATATTTAGCTAATATTTTTATGTGTAATGTTGGAGCCGGAATTGCTCTTGGAATTTTAGAGAAACTCAAAATAACATCAAAATCCGCAAGAGCAGCAGGAATGACAGCAGGCATCATTTTAACAGGCATAATAGGAGGAAGCAAAATAGCAAACTTAATTGGTGAAAAATTCATTGATCCTATTTGTTATAAAGATAAGAAGAAAAAAAACAATGAAGACATATTAGACATTAATTTTATTGGAAAAAGCTCTAGTGAATATATAGAAAAAAACAAATGTAAACACAACCATAAATGCAGAGAAAGAAAACCAGAAGTTCTTGATATTGGATTACACACAGATGATATTGCAACTGTTTCATTGCTGTCAGGATTAAAATGGATAGAGCCGGCACTACCAATAATGTATACTTTATCTGGATATAGAGCCGGCATCGGTTATCGTAATTAAATTATTAATTTCCTTTTTGTTTATCCAAATTTTTCAATTTGGATTTTTTTTATTTTAAATAATCTAACAGAATATTCAATAAGTCATATTTTGATTTATAACCTGAAAACTTAGCTAATACATTACCATCTCTAAAAAGAACAAAAGTAGGGAAAGCTCCAATATCATATTTATGAACTAAATCCTGATTTTTATCAGAATCAACCTCACCAATCCAAATATTTTGCTCAGCAATTTCTTTTAAAATAGGTTTTTGCATTTGACAATACCCACACCAAGATGCGGTAAAAACTACTATTTTTATTCCTTCTTTTATATTTTCTTCAAAATTTTCGGTATTTAATTCTTTCAACATAATAAACTCCTTTACAAAACTAGAGTTTAATATAGTAGAAAACATTTTTAATTACCCTTGAAGTAAATTTGGCGCATAATATAAAAATACATATAATTATTTTTCAATATTGGAAAAATATAATAATGTTTCATCAGGGTTCTTATATATATTCTCAATTAAAGGAGCTATTTCTTTTAGTTTATTATTATACTCCTTTATATCATACCTAAATCCAAACTCTTCAGGTTTATATTCAGACTTTATATCAGAAGTAGTAAGTTTTATTCCGAATTCGTCCATATGATTGTATATATATGAATATCTTTTCAATAAATAACTATAAAAAGTAACTTGGAATATATTATTTTTATTTTCTTTTATAAAATTCACTGTGTCGCAGAAATCAGCAAAAGTTTCGCCAGGGAATAAATATATTACTGTAAGTCTATTTGCAATACCAAGCATAGAAGAATCGTTTAAAATTCGTTTTATAACATCTATCTTTGTACCTTTATTCATTAGGTTAAGAATCTTTTGCGAACCGGATTCTAACCCCCAAGAAACACAACGTAAACCTGCTTTATACAAATAAGAAAGGAATTCCTTATCATATACATTTTCAAACCTTAAAAAAGTAGTCCACCTAATATCAAGTTCTTCTTCTATTAACATAGATGCAAACTCTTTTGCTGTTTTAGGTGCCAAAGCAGAATCTGTGAGATAGAAATATTTAGCACCATAATTTTTTTTCATATACTTTATTTCACTTATTACGTTATCAAGCTTTTTATTTGTATATTGAAGTCCAAAATCACAGAAGGTACATTTACCCCAATAACAACCTTTAGATATATTAATAGGGAAAACTTTTTCCGGCAAAAAATATTCTTTATGCTTAGTATATTCAAAATCTTGCACAAAATTTATAGAAATTTTTTCATCCAAAAGCTTATTTTGAATTATCTTATTATCTTTTTTATAAATTATACTTGGAACTTTATTTATGTCCGTTTTAGCATCGAAATATTGCAAGAGTTTAAGTGTGGGAATTTCACCATCACCAATCATTACAAAATCTGCAAAATCATCAAAAAAGTCAAAATCACGAAGAATATTTTCCATTGATCGAGTTATATGTGTTCCGCCAAGAACAGTTTTTATATTATATTCTTTTTTTAATATATAAGAAAGTGTAAGCCCCGCAAGCATTTGTCCTTCAAAATTTATTGATATTCCAACACAATCAGGTCTTTCTTTTGCAATATCCGCAGCCTTTCTTTTCATAAAAGAAGAAAAAACATTTGTATATCCGGATGATTCTTCTTTATAATCTTCAAAACATAACTTTCTTTCTACATTTTCAATTCTTTCCTCTTTAATAATATATGGATAAAAAGTTAAAGAAATTAACTCAGATGCAGTTTCAATAATTCTCGAAGCTACTTTATATTGCTCATAATCATAATATGCTTTTGATCTGACTTGTTTAACAGATAAATCAACTTTATCTTTTGCTTTATTATATTCTTCTTGGTGTTCTTTAAATATATTTATTATATTTTTTTCTTTTTCATTTACATTCTCTTTATTAATAAGAGCAGAAATAACCAGATATGCTTCATTAAAGTTCTTATCAGTAAGAAATTCATTATAAAAATCAATATTTAAATCAAAAATCTTAGTATTATAACCAAAATTTTTAAGATAACCGGAAATAGAAGTTATTCCTGTTGAAGGAGATTTTTTTGTCCATATTGGTGGGAAAACAAAAATAGCATTCATAAAAAACTCCTATTAAAAACTATAATTATTTTCTAATAACAAGGCGTTCAAGTTTTCTTACAAATCTTGTTAATTTATTTTCCGTATCTTTTGTAATTGAGTCCACCAATATAGTTTTTGCACCCAATAATTTACCAGCAAGTATATCTGTAAGAGGTCTATCCCCAACAACTACGGTTTCAGAAGGATTTATATTAACTGATTTCAAAAAGTCTCTCATTATTTTCGGTGATGGTTTATTTGCATTGCCAATAACAGGAAAATCTGACATTGCTTGAACTTTTTCAACATAATCTTTATTTTTATTATTACTTATAATTGCAACAACAAAATTTTGTTTTAATGACTCCAACAATTCCTTAACTTTTTGAGGATATTCACCGGATTTTGATGGCATTACAGTACTATCCAAATCAAATAATACAGCATTTATTCCTTTTGATTTCATTTCCTTAAAATCAATATCAAATAAAGAAATTAAATTATAGTCAGGTTTTAAAATCATCTTAAATTCTTTACTCCAATAGTTCTTGCCAGTGCGTATTCATATGATTTCGGCTCTACAGAAAATTCCAACCAAGAAACATCATTAGTGTTGGAAAGTTCTTTTTCTTCCTTTAACTTTTCATCCAATATTTTTACAACTTTGGTTCTAAAACACTCATCAGGTGAAATTATTTCTATTTCATCATTTAATAAAAACTTATTTTTTGTTAAAACTTTATATTTATTACCTTCTTTTTCTAAGAATACACATAAGCAATCAGCCCCTGCAAGTCCTTTAGAAATATCATAACTATAACCTTCGCTATCAGGTTTATGCAGATAAAATCCAGTAGTGTAGCCTCTATTTCCTATTTTTATAATT
This sequence comes from Candidatus Gastranaerophilales bacterium, assembly GCA_944323945.1. The sequence goes on along the minus strand of CALUUL010000087.1, from coordinate 2,215 downwards.
TCATTGTAGTTCGCTTCTTCATCAATTTTTCCAGTATTAAGGTAGTCATCAATTGCTTTTCTGTATGCTTTTGCTACAGCTGAAACATAATATAAACTTTTTGTTCTGCCTTCTATCTTAAAAGAATCAACACCAACATCAATAAGTTGAGGAAGATAATTAATCAAAGCCAAATCCTTTGGACTTAAAATATGAGTACCTCGCTCATTTTCTTCTATATCAAAATATTCCCCATCTCGAGTTTCTTCAACAAGTTTATAACTCCATCTACAAGATTGAGAACAATTACCGTGATTAGCTTTTCTTTCACCTTTTGTCATATAATCACTAATTAAACAACGTCCTGAAAAAGACACACATTGAGCTCCATGTACAAAAACCTCTAATTCCATATCCGGAACCTTGTTTTTTATTTCTTCTATCTGTTTTAAAGATAAGTCTCTCGATAGAACAACCCTTTCAGCCCCCATATCTTGCCAAAACTTAACTGCTTCATAATTTAGAATATTGGTTTGAGTACTTACATGAATTGGAATTTCACTCATATATTTTCGAATTACATTATAAACACCAAAATCAGAAAACAATATTGCATCAGGCTTTGCTTCATTTATTTTTTCGGCACATTCTATCATTCTTTCAATATCATCACTATATGCAAAAATATTTAGAGTTAGATATACCTTTTTCCCAAAAGAATGAGCTAAATCAATACACTCTTTTAAATTAGAAAGAGTAATTAATTCGCCTTTACGCATTGCCCTCAAACTAAAATCAACCATTCCTAAATATACTGCATCTGCACCATAATGAATAGCATAATCAAGTTTTTCTTTACTTCCTGCCGGTAATAAAAGCTCCGGTCTTTTCAAATTTACTTCCATATAACAATTTTACTACAAAGTTATTTATCTTTCTGAATTTTATTTTTATACCCTATAAAATTTACACTTGTTTTAAATGGATTAGATGCAAAACCAAACGTACTTTCATAATGGACTTCTTTTTCTTCATATTTTAAACAGGTGTTTATATAAAGTATATTATATGGATCTGAATATATTCTTTTGAAATCATTTCTTTTTGAAAGAAAATCGTTAACTAAGGCATTTGATGGAACAATAATATAATCATGCTTATAATTCTGTTTTAAAATTTCATCCCAATTTTCTTTCACGTTGTAGAAATTATCCAATAAATCTTTAGTTTCTTTATAATATACTTCTTCATAACGCCCATCCATATATATAAGATTATTAGGGAATAATTTATATACAATATAACTTCCCATATCAAAAGGCGCTAAAATATTCCCTTTTAAACCTTTTTTACCAATAAAATTAACAACATCAACGGGTTGCATTGACAAATTCGGATAATAAACATAATTGATATTTAAAAGGAATTTGAAAAAAGAGAATATAATTACTATACAACTTATAAAAATAAATAATTTACTAGAATTCAAATTGATTTTTATTTTTTTCATTAAAAAATCAATGACATTAAATAATTCATCATATAAAAATATAGCAGAAACAATTATGAAAAACGGTGTATTTTTTACATATTTGAAAGACAAATATGCACAAACAATAAGCAATATATATTTTGTATAATCCTGTTTAAACTTCTTTACGGAACAAAGTAATAATATAAGGTTAGTTAAATACAATACTTTAAATTCAATCAAAAAGAGATTATCAGGATGAGAAAATGGACTAATCCATTCCGTAACAAATGGCCTTACCATTGTTGTTGCCATAAAAATAAATTTTACATAATCCACTCCATAAGGATTTATAAACATTACAAGAAATGAAAGCAATAATACATATATATAATGCTTATATTCTTTTTCGTTTAAAAATTCACCAATAAAATAGATAAATAATAGACCCAATAAAGAAACACAACCACCATGTATATTTACCCAAAATAACATAATAAAAGGGAGAGTATATAACAATTTGTAATTTTTAGAAAATCTTACTTTTTCAAGAATATAGATTGAAACAGTAAAAAATAAAAAAGTAAAAATATGACATCTTATCCAAATTTGAGTAACAGTCGGCAATGCAAGCACAATAAGAATAAAATATGAAAGATTAAATAATAAATTATTATCTTTTTTATGTAATCTTATTGTTTTATACAAAAATAAAAAGATAAGAAATACTAAAATAGTTTTAAAAAATAAAACCCCAATATAACC
>CALUUL010000086.1 GCA_944323945.1 Candidatus Gastranaerophilales bacterium | reverse complement strand
ATATTTATAATTGACGACTTCTCCAGTAATAATTAATTTTACGGCCTGTTCAATTATTTCATAAGGTACTTGAAACCATTCCCTTGGAGTATGTCTTGAACCATTATTGTCAAAAACATCAATGCTAATTTGACATCCTCCTAAAAATTTGTGAAGCAAATCTTCAAACTTTTGGGTATCCATATTATAAGTTTTAAATTCTGCAACAATTTTGACTGGAGCCATTAAATAAGTTGGTTCATTTGTTGCATTTTTAATTCTACTTTTTACTGTAGTTTCACTATAGCCTATCTTGTATAAATTTCTGATGCTTTTAATTTTTTCGTCTTTGCTTCTTGATTGCAATACATATATGTAACCAGTTGCTTTGTCCTCATCTTGAATGTTATTAAATTTCTTCATTTTATCATCTACAGTGTTCGAAACGTGTTTACCAGTTTCGAATAGTCGCTTGCATAAAGACCTAAATCTCATATTAGATTCTGTCCCATTTTCAAACACTAGATGAGTTCTTCCATCGTATTTATTTTCATATGCTCTTTCCACACGCTTAATATCATATAATTTATCAACATATAATAAGATACCATTCAAGACAAACATCTGGCCCTCTTCAATTTGTTTCTCATTAAATTTTTCAAGGGTCCTTATTCCATATTTTAATTCAGATTGACACTTCTTAAATATTTCCTCATATTCCTCAAAATTAGGACAAGATTTTCTTCTAGCAACAAAATCTGTTTTTGCAATTTGTTTAGGAACATTCTTTAATGTGAATATATCAGCATCATCAGATAACAAATCAAATTCATCATCAGCAAATATATCATCCAATGAATCAGGAATATCTTTTTCTACTGATAATAAATTATGTTTATCATATGGTTTTAGTGCTTTCATCTTTGTTTCGTCTTCTAGAATTCCTTGTAATCTAAAAAACAAACTACGCTCTAAAATATTGTCTGTACTGCTATTAGGCAATGTTTTATTTTTATCAATAAATTCGTTAATCTCTTCAAAAGACCTAATTAGCCTTTCATCAGCAGTACAATTATTTGATGTTTTGGGTTTAACATTCAATAAGTTTAACTCATCATCATTAAATATCTTATCTAATTCTTTATTTATATCCATTAAACTTTAGCTCCACGTTCACGTTTAAGTTTTCTCAATAAAATCAAAGCTTCGGCCATTCTTCTTTCTAGTGGGTCATAAGAAGATATATTAGGTTCTCTGCCTACTTCTTTAACAAATTTCTTTATTTTAGGCCACAAGATAATAGCTTCTTCTTCAGTTATAGAGATTCTGGTTTCCTCTATACAACTTTGGATAACTTTAAAAGTCTTTTTATCCAAAGATTTAGACAATATTTCAAATGCTTTTTGGAATGGGTTAATTGAATCTATCAAATCTATGTTTAAATCATCTATATTAACAAATTTATTAGCCATTCTAATAAACTGTTTATCTCCAGAAGTTTCTATATCTCCTGTTTTAATTGCAGAATCAACAACTACATATTGTCTAACTTCTTCAATTTCTTCATCCGATAAATCAGGGTATGTAGTTTGAATTACTTTAGGAATTAAGACTTTGTTGATAACTTCCGGGTCAACACTTCCTGTTATTGCTTTTGCAATATTGTCATCTTGCAATATTTTGGCTTTTAAATCATTCAAATCTGTATCAACTATGTTTTGAACCTTTGCAGTTGAAGGTTGTTTAAATCCTCTAATTTTAATTGTTCCTTTTTCTGCTTTTTCAGTATCATCAGGAACTCTTGTTTTAAATTTAAAATTAGGTGCTAACACTTGTTCCATAAGCAAAGAACAAGTTATTGCTTTTAACATATTATTTACAGCAATTGTAACTTCGTTATCTTCTGCATCAGGTTGAGCAATTAAGTTAGTAAATTGAGCGTGTGTTTTATTTTCACTATCTCTTGTACAACGTCCGATAATCTGAATTATTTCCGTCAAAGAACCTCTATAACCTACCGTCAATGCGTGCTCACAATAAGGCCAATCAAAACCTTCTTTAGCCATTCCTAATGCAATTATCAAATCCATATCATCAACAGATTTAATATTCTTCAAGTAGCTAACAATTTTATCCCTATTAGTAGGATTATCATCAACTAAATCGGCTACTTTAATAATTTTTCCATCAGTTTTTCTTTTTATGTACAAAACTCCAGTTTCGCTATCTTGCTTTTCAAACTCACCTATACTATCAAGAATAGCATTTACTTCTTCATACTTTTCTTTTGTACTTTCACCAGAATTTACATTAGGTATATGCAATATAGTTTTTTTGTCTGTATCTAAAATTTCATTAATTGCACTAAGATATTTACCTTGATAAAAATGATAACCTATACCAAGTGATTTTAGATAATTATAACCATTTAATTGGTCATAATAGTTATAAGTTACTTTATCAAATTTTATTTCGTCTTCTGGTGCTAAAACAGGAACTCCATCACCTCTAAAATATGAACCAGTCATTGCAACAATATGTGCATTTGATTTAGTCATTATAGAATGCAACAAGTTTCCTAATTTACTACTGTCTTTATCAGCTGATACATGGTGAAATTCGTCAATCGCAAGCAAACAATCATTAAATTTATTCTCTTCGACTTCTTCATAAGCATACCTTAATGTTGCATGTGTACAAATTAAAATCTTTGAGTCACTGTCTAAAAACTTAGAGAATAAAGTTACTTTTGATTCATCGCTTCCTGCTGTACATAAATTATACTTATCTTCTGGATTCCAGTCTTCAAAGAATCCGTTTTCTTTTAAGTTTGTTTTTTGGAAGGATGCACCAATAGAACGTTCTGGTACAGCAATAATAACTTTTTTTATTCCTTGATGTGCTAATTTATCAAGAGCAATAAACATCAAAGCTCTTGATTTTCCTGAAGCAGGAGGAGCTTTTATGAGAAGATATTTTGAATTACGAGAAGCAAATGCCTTTTCTTGCATTTCTCTCATGCCATATTGGTTAGTCTTTGTGCTTTCGCCAGTTCTTGCATATGTAACATCTATTATATTAGGCATTTATTCTCCTTTATCTTCAAGCTTCTTACGTTCTTCTCTTTCAATTTTCTTAATTGAATCAACTGTAGGCAAATCTTCTGGCATAGTTCCACCAAGTTCTTGAATGGTTTCTCTAACTTTTTTGCCAACTTCGTAATGGGTTTGGTTTGCCTTATATTTACCTTTGATATTCTCGCGTCTCAACTTTTCTTCTGTTTGTGTAGCTCGGAATAAATTAGCCGCAAGCTCCGTGCTTCCCATATGGTCTAGTATATCTTGGCTTTTCTTTAAACCCTTTCTGTTATGAATAGCTTGTCTGTCTAAGCCACCATACAGACCTTTGTAGCCATAATTTTGAAATATCGCATAGTCTCTCGGTTCTTTTACACCTGCATTACTTGCTGCATCAGCAAGGTGTTTATTATGCTTTTTCATTTCTTCACGCAAGAATAATCGTCTTTGATTTTCTTCGGATTGAATTAGCTTTTGTTCTTCCTCTTCAAGCAATTCTTTTTGACGAGTCTTAATTGCAAAATAAGCCTGCCCCATAGCTACATTCTTTTTTGTTGGGTCGGCATTTTGTACTATTAAATAACAAGCAAAACGAGAAAGACGATAATCTTCAACCTCTCTTTCAGCACCTGAACCGATTTCAACCATTTCGCTCACCTGAGCGAAATGGTCCTCTATATCATATCCACTACTCTTGCAGGATTCTTTAGCTTTGTTTATAGGGTTCAAAAATTTCCCATACTCGGAATATTCTAATAGCTTTGACAAATCTCTTGCAGACCAATATTCAAAACCATCTTCGGTCATCCTTTTAATCTTTTCAAATGGTGATTTCAATAAATCATCTATGCTGTAATCAGACATTCTTAGTCTCCTCATTGTTAGTTAAAATATCAAATATACTTATTTGTCCATTATTGTTTTCAATTTTAGTTGGTTCATTTAATTTAAAATCACTTGGTAAATCTTTAATAACTCTATTGTTAAATTGATAAACATCTGTAATATTTGTTTGAACTGTTGTAACAACACCATTCTTCATCTCTCTTACGTATTCTATCTTTGCCAGAATTTCGTCAGGAGCTTCTGATTCTTTTAGAGGGTTTTCGCCACTCCAAACAAGTTCTTTAAAGTTTTCATCAAGAATTTTGTAATCATCACTTTTAGTTTTAGAATGGTCTTTTAATGTCCAAACTTGAGTGCTACGTACTGTGATAGGTTTAATAATAGTCAATTTAGCATATTCTTGAATATTTGAAATATCTCTCATCTTATCAGGGGCAATATAATAACAGAATTGAGATTTTTGTATTAGGGATTTATCTTCATCTGTAAATCCCAAACTTAGGACATTGTCATCATTTATAATAGAAAGATAGAAGTCAGTCTTAGCCTTTATTGACTGGTCTAAATCGCCATTATCAGGAAGTATTGCATCCAACTCCGAAGCAGGTTTAGAAAAAATACCGACAGTTACATCTTTAATTAACGCACCTGTTTGCTTTCCATAATATTTGTAATCATGTCCTGTAATACCTTCAAGAATGCCATCTCCAAAATTTCCCAATCCTGTTGATACTACTGCACCTGTGACAAATATACAAAACTTAGATTTAAAAGAACCTTCTTCTGGAGGTAATATATAGATGTTACATTTTGCTTGTTTGCTGTAAAAGAATTTAGAAACATTATCGGTTACAGTATTCAAAGATTTAACAAGTTGTCCAAAAGCTTCAACACTTAATTGACTTTCTTTTGTATCAAAGTGAAAATAAATGATGTTTGAGCTATTTTTCTCTACTTGTTCCATTTTGCTCCTTTACAATAAACTTAGTTGTTCTTCAGGGCTTAGTTTTTTGTCTGGATTTGTCATTATTTCATAGCGTTTGAAAAGGTGTTCCAATCGTTTTTCATCACTTTCAAACGGTGTAGAACGATAACATTTTTCTATTGCTATATCAAGACTATGATGAGCTTCTCTTAACCCTTTTGGCATTTTATCAGGGTCATATAACTCTGCCATTGTTTTATCGGAATGTTTTTCTCTTTCTGCAAGAATATTATTAACATAATATTCTATGTTTTTCTTTTGTTTGTCTGTAATATCAGGGAAAGGGAAGGTGTTATAGCATAATTCTGCTGAATATCTTAATCGAGTCTCAAGTTTTCCTGCAACAGCTCTAACCCATACCATATGCATCCTTGAAGTAACAACACCAAAGACCCAAGGCTCAGCATCATAAATAGCCAAGGCAGAATCAGAAATAATAGTGTTAGAATCTAAAAAACCGCAAGGTATATATTCTCTTCTTTCAGAAGAAACCCTGGGTATAATTATTGAATTTGTGTTTTTAAATCGAACCTCTCCGAATCTGTATGGATAATCAGCTAATTTGTTGGTTGCCATTCGTTTGCTAGAGCTACGATATTGTTTAATGGCAATAATTCTTTCTTTTATTTCTGGACAATTATTAACTAACTCTATATCCTTTTCGGTTATCCAAAAACAATATCTTTCTTGTCCTCTTATGAACTCTTGGGACCCTAAAAATATTTTAATCAAATGCATAAATTTAGGATACTTTTGTTTGAAAATTATAGCTTCATCTTTTGACAATATTAAATAGCCATTGTCATTTGGCATACTTCCAAAACAAATTTCTGGCAATATAGAGACAGGATTTCTTGATTTTTCAATATATATCTCTTCATAGTTGATCAAATAACCATTAATATTTTTAACAACCTCTTTTGCACTAGATGTAATCAAATACTTAGGTTTACTAGATTCATTTCTAAGACCAATAATAACACAAGTTACACCTGCATTAGATTTTGCATTATTGGTCCATTTAAAGGATTGATAAGCGAACCCTATTTCAACACCATTTTTTAATAAGTTTTTCCACAATAAAGACACTTGTGCTCCCTGACAAATAGAGTTTGTAGTAACAAATGCAAACTGGGAGTTGGTGTTATGTATATAATCAGTAGCTTTTTTAAACCAACAAGAAATATAATCTAAGTTGTTATATCCATCAATAAGATTGTTAAATACAAGAAACATATCATGTTTCTGTTCTTCGGATTGCAATCTCGCCCCTAAATACGGAGGATTCCCAAGAATATAAATTTCATTATTCGTTCCTTGAATTTCAAGTTGTTTAAATTTCTCAAGTTCAAAAAGCTTGTATTGTTCCATTTCCTTGTGAGTTAGACCTTTAATACCCTTAGGGCAAACTTCTTCCCAATCGAGTCTTGTTGCATTACCACATACGATATTGCCACCTTTGCTTAATGGTAAAGATGGTTTGCAATCTCCAAAGAGTTCTTTGAATTTTCTATTCATTTGGTGTTCTGCTAACC
>CALUUL010000085.1 GCA_944323945.1 Candidatus Gastranaerophilales bacterium | reverse complement strand
GAAAATACGGTTGAAGTTACTGATGAAAAAATTGCAACAAATATTTTAAGGTTAATGTCTAAGTTGGAAGAACATGATGATGTGCAAAATGTTTATTCTAATTTTGATATATCTGATGAACTAATGGAAAAAATTGATATATAAAAGAAGCCCATTTTATTTTTGGGCTTCTTTCTAATTAAAGTTTATTCTGCATTCTTTACTGCGTCAACAATGCTTCCAATTGAGATTCCAAGGTGTGTTAATCCACCGGCCAATCCGGCTACAAGTGCTACTGCAGGGTTAGTAGCTGCTAATGCAATTGTTAGTGCCGAAAAAGCAATATCAGATGCCATTTGTCCAAAAAAGAACTTAGCACCTTTTTTAACATCACCATTAGCAAGTTGTCCTAAACCTGGATACAATGCAGACGCAATTCCTACACCAACTTTCTTAGAGGTAGAACCTTTTGATTTTGGTTCTGAAGATTTTAAACTAAATTCAACTGTATCAGTAGGATCAGATAAATCAACTTTTTGTTGTTGTAATTGTTTGTTTTCTGTTTTTTCTGTTGCATTAAGTGCTTGATTATTTTGAGTTGCGCCTAAATTTTGAATATCCATGTTTTTCTTCTCCTTTTGATTGTTTTCTATATATATAAAACAAAAAAAAGGATAAAGTTGCTAGTATTTTATTTTTATCAATTTTGTAAGAAAACTAGAATTCATTTTGCTTTTTGCACATTTTTGTTTGAAATCATCAAGTTCTATACCTACTTTCGAGTATAAATCGTAAATAACATCAGAAACACGTTCTTCTTCTGTTTCATATTGTGATCTTATTTTTTCTAACTCCCCATAGTCTAAGAATTTACCACCACAACCGTAACATTCGTCAACTTGAATTTCTTGTTTTGCACTGGCATAATTCTTGACCATTTTTTGACCACAAAGCGGACAAATTCTAAAATCAGTTTCATCTACTTTTTTAAATTTTTTATTTTCAAATAAAGATATTAGAGGAGAAATATCTTCTTTATTTTCATCAAATTTTTCAAGTTCTCTATTATCGAAAAATATACCGCCACACCCATTTATACAAATATCTAAATTTATACCTTGTTCAGGCATGTATATTTTTTTCATTTTTTTGCCGCACGCAGGACAGTCAATTTCAAATTCAGTATTATCTTTCATAAACACCTCTTTTCTAATAATGTTAATTTTAACATATTTTTCATTTTTTTTTTATTTCAATAAAAAAAGGTCTTAGAAATACTAAGACCTTTTTTCCTTAACTTTTCACTTATTGTTCACTACAACCAAAAGCAATTGTTACTTTTTCTCTTGGGTTTACTGAAGATACTTTCATTCCATTTGGATCAACTAAGTATGTAATTTCATCAGCTGAATATTGGAATAAGCCCATTGTACCGGATAAAGCAGTTCTTGTTGCATCAATAGGTGCTTTCACAATAGCTTTACCTACATCAAGGTAGCTTCTTCCTGCTGCTTTAAATTCACCTTGGAATATTTCACCTGTACCAACACCAATTCCGCTTACGGTTTGTTCAACAGCGTTACTTGCACTTACAATAGCACCACCAACAGTTCTACCTACAGTGCCAAGTAAACCGCCTGTCCAAGTGAATGGGAATTCAACTATACGTGCAAGTGCATTTGGCTTTTTAACTTTGTTTACTTGTGCGGTTAAGATTTGGTTTGGCAATTCTGCTTTGCATTTTCCAAATTTAATTGTATTGAACGAAAGTTTAATTGCACCTTGGCAGTGTTTTGTTGGTCTTACTACTTCAAGAACTTTACCATCAACTCTTGAACCTGCAGGGAATTCAACTCCGTTAATAGTAACAGAATCTATTGTTGTTGCAGCAAATCTATCACCAACATTTGCTGATTTCGCACTAATTTCGTCGTTGAAAGTAAGTTGAAGAGTTGGGATTGTTACGACTTCTTCACTTTCATAATAAGCTTTTTTGGGCTCACAACCGCAATCAGATGCTACATCGTCAGTTTTGCTATATCCCATTGCAACTCTGACATTTTCTAACATGGATGCAATTTCTGCACGACTTGCATCTTTGTTTGGTGCAATTTCATTTGGATTTGGAAATTCAGATATGCCTCCAGATTCTAACACTTTAGCAACAGGTACTTTAGCCCAATTTGGAACAGTTTTTCCATCGCAATATTGACTTAGCACTGTTTCTGCTTTGCATTCATCCATTGGACAATTTATTCCTTTTGCCATTATAGAGAATGCCTCTGCTCTTGAAATTGGTTCATTTGGTTTAAACATGTTATTAGGGTATCCTGTCATTAAACCATTTGCAACCGCTTTCGCAATTGTTTTATTTGCCCAGTGCGATTCCGGTACGTCTTTAAACATGTTTGATGGACAAGAAACATCATCATTTAAGTTAAAACCTTTAACAACCAGTGTTGCCATTTCTGCTCTTGAAACAGGTAAGCTTGGTTTATATGTTCTATCTGGATATCCTGCAATAACGTTATTTTCTGTTAATGTATTAATATCACAGCTAGCCCAGTAACCGTCTGGAACATCTTCAAAAACGCTAGCGATTGGTGCTGCACCACCTGTCATTGCTGAATACTCAAATGGTTCCATTGATTTTTTTATTGCTTCCATACTTGTATTTGTATGTATTTGCATAGGACAACCAGAACCATCTATATTTTGTGGGTTTCTATCTACTGGTATACCTGTTGCACATGGTGGATTATCCAAACAAGGTAGTGGCGCAGCTGCTCCTGTCATACTACCATCATTGCAACCGCATCCGATATTTGTTGTTTGTGCTTCTGCAACAGGAACTCCTTTAAATGTTGACATTGAATCATCACCTAAGAATAGACCATTGTTTCTTTCTCCAACAACTTGGTTATTTCCATAAATAGCATTCGGATAGGCATAAACTTGTTGTTGAAATTTTTTTCCATCATTTGGTTGCGGACATACTGCACAAGTTGGTGTTGATGGTTCTGGACATTGTGCTACAGAAGGACAAGGATCACAATCTTTTGCTACTGGTTGGCAAGTATCACAATCTGTTTTCTTTGCACAAGGGTCACAAGTTTCTTCTTTTTTAGGTTGACAAGTACAACTATCTATATCATTAAGACATTTTGGACATTTTGCGGTTTGTGGTGTCACAGGAGAAGGGCATCCAGACAAAGGGCAAGCAGCCAAACGATCATTTGATATCTCAGTTGCTGTATCTTGTGTAAAACCTGCATTTGTACCTGCTAATACGCCGATTGTTACAACGGCAGCAAGTGTCATTTTGTTTAATTTCATTTTTCCTCCTTGTTCATAAAAGAGATGTTACAGGCAAACATTTCTTTTTATCTATTTATTTCAGTTTTATTTATGTTATTTCTATCTTTGAATTATGATACTTTCACTACTATCTATTCATTGCCTTTTTATACAATAGTTATGGCTAATTAGTATAAATTTATAATTTGAAATCATTTTCTATTTTTAATTCATATATATAATTGAGTTTTTTTATTCAAGTTTTCATACTATGAGTTGATGTAAATATCTTTGATATGTTTAGAATATTTATTATAGTTTTATAGGTATTTGTAAATGAATTTAAATGAACATTGTATTCTTCGCTTTTTGATAAATCCTGATGAAATAAATGATTTATGTAATATTTTCATAAAAAATATTGAAGAAATTGAAAAAACTTCCAAAATAGATAATAATTAAGTATTATCTATTGGAGATTTTATGAATAAAATTATTAATTTTTTACATAGACATCGTTATGATATTTTCTTCACTGTTGTATTGATTTTGATTTTTATATTCAGTGTTATTGTTTTAAAAAATAATGAAACTAAGAATCTAATAAAAACATTAGAAAATAAGTCTTTTGATATAAGACAAAATATTATTTCAAAAAATAAAAAAGTTAATAAAGATATATTAATTGTTACTGTAGATGATCCATCCTACGAATATTTAATTGAAACATATGGTGATTGGCCCATTCCAAGGAACGCATATGCTGAAATTTTAGACTATATACAAGCTCAAAATCCCAAATATGTTGCTTTTGATTTGTTGTTTATAAAATCATTAAATAGAATACCAAATAGTGATAATAAACTTGTTGATGGGTTTAAAAAATATAAAAATACTTATACTGCTTTTAATTTTGATGATTATTCTTTTGCGTTGAGAAAACCACCTGTAATAGATAAAAAAATTAAATCTAATGTAAAAGTTTTTTCTGATAAATTTTATCCATATAAATATTCAAATTGTCGTATTATTATGTCTGAAATTATTGATGCAACTGAAAATATTGGGCATATAAATACTCCAAAGTCAGATGATGGATATACAAGGACTGTTCCTTTAATTGTCAAATATCCTGAATATAATAAAAAAGATTATTCTGTAATTAAAGATGATTATTATCTTTATATGACCTTAAAAATGGTTATTGATTATTTGAATAAATATGAAAATGAAAATATAAGTAAAATAGTGATTGATGAAAATAATAATTTAATTCTAGGAAAAAGAAAAATTCCATTAACTATATATGGTGAGGCGATTTTAAACTGGTATGGTAAAAGTGGTACAGAAGTTGATACTACGTTTAAATATGTTTCCTTTTGGGAAATTTTCAAGTCTATTCAAGCAGAAAAAGAGGGTAAACAAGGCATTTTACCAAAAGATTTATTTAAAGATAAAATTGTTTATATTGGTACAAATGTTTTTGCACTTTCAGATATAAAAACAGTTCCTACTAGTAAGTATTTGCCTGGTGTTGAAATCCATGCTACATTGTTTAACAATATATTGGATAATTCTTTAATACACAAAGCTTCATTGCCATATAATGTATTGATTACTTTGGTGCTTTCTTGTGCAGTTGCTTTTACTGTTTTTAGAATAAGATCGGTATATGTATCATTAATCTTATTTGTTTTTTTGACTATAGCTTATTTATACTTTACAACTTATGTTATGGATAAATACAATGTGTGGGTTTGGCTGGTAATACCTATTGCTTGTTCAATTTTCATATTTATATGTTCTTTTATTATAAAGTATCTTATTAAGTCTCGAGATTTTGATTATACTTATAAACTTGCAACAACTGATGGTTTGACTGAGCTTTATAATCACCGTTTTTTTCAAGAAAAAATAAGACAAAAGATTGTTCAAGCAGAAAAAAATAAATCTAATTTTTCTTTAATATTAATTGATATAGACTTTTTCAAAAAATTTAATGATAAATATGGTCATCAAGCAGGTGATGCAGTATTGAAACATGTCGCCAATACTCTAAAGAAAAATGTTCGTACTGAAGATTTTGTTTGCAGATATGGCGGTGAAGAAATGACAATTATACTTAATAATGCAAATAAAGATGTTGCGATTAAAACCGCTCAAGATATTTGTAAAATAATTGCTGATAAAAAATATGAATTGACCCCAGAATTGGAAGTAAATATAACAATAAGCTTAGGTGTATCTACTTATCCTGAAAATGGTACAACTCCTACTGAACTTATTGAGTATGCTGATAAGTGTTTGTATAAAGCTAAAGAAAACGGACGAAATAGGGTAGGTTTGATTATTTAACTTTATTATTTATATTTGTTTACAAAAATATATTCTACTATCAATTTAAAATATGATGATTACTTTATAGTTGTAAGTAAGTTAATATTCTTTTATGTTAATAAAGGAGAAAATATGAGCACAACTGCAATAAATAAAGTAAATATTCCACAAACACAATTAAACATAATGCCGAGAGAAAAAAGTACAAGAGAAATTGCTAGAGAAGAAATAAAAAGAGCAGAAAAATTAAAAACGATAGAACAAAAACATCAAGCAGGTGAAATTTCAGACTTTGAATACAAAGCACAGAAATTTTTGCTTGAAACTCCAGTTTTATTGGATAAAACAGCTAAAAAACCTGGTGTTGTATACTCAACAACAGCATAAAAAAAGACCGCATTTAGCGGTCTTTTTTTTAGTAATTAATAACATTTTCAAAGAAAAAAGCTTTTGGATGTTTGCATACAGGGCAAAGTTCAGGAGCTTTTTCTCCTTCAAAATGATGTCCACAATTTGCACATTCCCAAACGATTTTTTTATCACGAATGAAAACTTTATCCTGTTTAACGCTTTCCAATAGTTTTCTGTATCTTTCTTCGTGAGTTTTTTCTATTTTTGCAACCATATCAAAAAGAATAGCTAAATCTTCAAAACCTTCTTCTTTTGCTTCTTTTGCAAATGTTGCATACATGTCTGTCCATTCATAGTTTTCACCATCTGCTGCATCTTTTAAATTTTTAAGAGTTTCTGGAATTGAACCGTTGTGTAAATATTTAAACCATATTTTTGCGTGTTCTTTTTCGTTATTTGCTGTTTCTTCAAAAATTTTACTGATTTGAACAAATCCTTCTTTTTTTGCTTGAGAAGCATAATATGTATATTTATTTCTTGCTTGCGATTCACCTGC
>CALUUL010000084.1 GCA_944323945.1 Candidatus Gastranaerophilales bacterium | reverse complement strand
TAAAACAGGAAAGAGAAAAAGATGAGTTCAAAAAAATATTTATTCACATCTGAATCAGTAACAGAAGGACATCCTGACAAGGTATGTGACCAAATCTCCGATGCTATTTTGGACGAGTTTTTAACAAAAGACTCAAAATCCAGAGTTGCTGCAGAAACATCAGTAACAACTGGTATGGTTCTAGTATCAGGTGAAATAACTTCTTCTTGCTATGTAGATATTCCACATGTTGTAAGGACAACTATAGAAAATATAGGATACACAGGAAAAGCATCAGGAGGTTTTGACAGTAAAACATGTGCCGTAATAACAAGTATTGATGAGCAATCTAAAGATATTGCAGGCGGTGTAAATAAAGCATTTGAGACAAGAGATAATAACGCTGCCGTTTCAGTTGATGAAACAAATAATATTGGAGCTGGTGACCAAGGTATTATGTTTGGTTTTGCTTGTGATGAAACTCCGGAATTAATGCCACTACCAATAAGTTTGGCACATAAATTATCATTTAGGCTTGCTCAAGCAAGGAAACAAGGTATAGTAAAATACCTTAGACCTGACGGCAAATCCCAAGTTACGGTTGAATATGAAAATGATAAACCGGTAAGAATTGATACTGTTGTTATTTCAACTCAGCATGATGAAGAAATTGATGGTATTACAGACAATACTCAAATCCAAGAAATCATAAGAAAAGATATGATTGAACACGTTATAAATTATGTATTCCAAAATGAACCTTTAAAACCGGATAATACAACAAAATACTTAATTAATCCATCAGGAAGGTTTGTAATAGGAGGACCTCAAGGTGATGCCGGTTTAACAGGAAGAAAAATAATAGTCGATACCTATGGTGGCTATTCAAGACACGGTGGCGGTGCTTTTTCAGGTAAAGACCCAACAAAAGTTGACAGAAGTGCTGCATATGCTGCAAGATATGTTGCAAAAAACATTGTTGCTGCAGGTCTTGCTTCAAAATGCGAAATAGAACTTGGTTATGCAATAGGTGTAGCTCAGCCTGTTTCTATCTATGTTGAAACATTCGGTACAGGTAAAATCTCTGATGATGATATTATGAAACTTGTTGAAACAAACTTCGATTTAAGACCTATAGCAATTATAAATCAATTTGATTTAAGAAATCTTCCTGCAAAAAATGGCGGTAAGTTCTATCAAAAACTTGCAGCTTATGGTCACTTAGGCAGAACTGATTTTGATGTTCCTTGGGAACATACTGATAAAGTTCAAACTCTAAAAGAACAAGCTGCTAAATTAACTTGTAAAGTATAAAATTTAAATATTTGTAAGCAAAAATAGGAGTAGTTTTTCTACTCCTATTTTTTTATAAATTGCTTTACAAATTCTATTTCTTCTTTTTTTGTTTTTAAATTACCTTCCAATTTTTCATTTAAAACTTTTTCAAAAAGTTCATTGAAATATGGAGAAGGAATAAAACCGAGTTCAATTAAGTCTTTACCGGTAATCAACACCTTAATTTCTTTTAGTACATCATAAAAATATTTTACGGCCTTATCTTTAGTCATAACATAATATATGAATATTGATAAATCAACTCTATTATTAAAAGTTTTGTATAAGAAATTTTTATCTTCTATATTTAGTGGGGACAAAAGCAATAATTCTTGAACTTCCTTAATTATCTTTTTCTCAAACGATGTCATATTTAATAGTTCGTATGAAATATTACTATTAACTATTAACAATACTATATATACAAACCATAATTCATCCTTATTATAAAAATAAGTGGAATCTATATTTCCAAAAAATTCCTCGTCAAAATTAAAGAAAGGATTATCCGAAATCAGCTTATATACTTTTGTATCAATAATTTTAGAATAGAGTCCTTTCTTTTCTATCGAAAAATACTGCCTAAATTCTGATTTTATTCTTTCTAGTGGCATACAATAATCAACATTATCAAGATATTTTTTCAATAGATTTTTTGTATTTTCTTCAATTTCAAAATCAAATCTAACTTGAAACTTTAAAGCACGAATAATTCTAGAAGGATCATCAATAAAACTCTTATTATGTAAAACTCTTATCTTTTTATTTAATATATCATTATATCCTCCACAATAATCAACAAGAGAATATTTATTTTCGCCACTCAAACTTATAGCAAGAGTATTAATTGTAAAATCACGCCGTATTACATCTTTTTTTAAAGAACATCCAAAATTATATGCTACAGGCAAAAATCCTGACTTTTCATATTTTTCTTCCCTTGTTGAAGCAAAATCTATTTCGATATTGTTAAAGAATAATACTTTTGCTGTTCTAAGATTTTCTTGAATGGATATTACTTTACAATCAAGACATTTTTCAAGACTCTTACAGAAATCTATAGCATCACATTCAACAACAATATCAATATCCTTTAGAGCATTATGAAGAATTAAGTCTCTGACAATTCCGCCAATAATATAAATTCTTATATTTTTCTTCTCTGCAACTTGAGCAACACTATGAATTACCGTTTTACGGTTTCCTGATAATTGACTATCAATATACTTTTCAAAAGAAACAGACATAACCGGATTATATCAGACTAATTGAAATCTTTGAATACACTACTTAGTTCATCCTGTTTTTTGGCAAGATAATTAACATCATATTTAGGATTAACTTGCTTATTCATATTCATACTCGCTTTTTTTCTTGCTTGAATCTGTTTTGTAATAAATATATTAAGCTTAGCAATCCCAACGCCCAAAACAATACCAGAATATAAATAACCTGCAACTTGAGAACCAGCAATCTTTAATATTTTAGATTTTGTAGCACTATCTGCTTTTTTAAATAATTCTGAAAATTTAAGCATTTTACCATTTTTTGTAAGTTCTTTTGCATTTGGCAACAACACTTCATCAAAAGATTTAACAGATGCTTTTGTTAACCATTTCAAACCATACTTCAAGCCTTTTTTTGCTCCATTATCAGCTACAGGGTTATTAATTAATTCTTTTCCACCTAAAGCTCTCGCAGTCAACTTAGAAACCATACCTCCAAGAATCAGCCAGTTTGTAAAGCCTAGCGTATCCTTTATTATACTTTCTCTAAGTTCATTACCATCTCTTGCAGATAAAAATCTTGAACCAATTGTTAATCCATATAAGAATTTGAATTGATTAATAGTAGGAACCTTACTGTTAAATTGAATATTAGATACTAAACTTGAAGGTTTGCCTATTGTTTTCATTGCAAACAAAGGGAACCCAACTCCAGCTATTGTTTTTGCAACTTTAAAGCCTTTAGATTTATCGCCTTCTTTATTATCAACTCCAACAAATCCATCTTGTCCCGTTCTTTTCTTCGTCAAATATCTATTTAGAGGCTGTACAGACATACATAAAGCCGCACATATTCCCATACCAAGAAGTGTTGATGCTACTTTATTTGTTTTCAACGCCTTTACAAATTCCGGTAACTTTTCTTTTGTTTTATTTTTAAAGGAGTTAGAAATAACAACAGCATTATCAATAAGTTCTCCTAAACTAGAAGAAACCTCTTTTGCTCCTGCATTTAGTCTGAATGATGCCTGTGCTCCTGTATCTTTCGTAACCTTGGCCAGAATTACATTTTTTAAATCTTTTACTTCTTTCCCAAGTGTCAATTTATCTTTTCCTGTAGCTTTAGCCATCTGTTCTGTCTTTTCTGCTAAAGATACTAATCCATTAACAATATCATCTTTCGCACCTCTAGAAACACTTTTCCACTCAGTCCCATTGAGACCTTTAATATTTTGTAGAAATCCGTCAAAAAATTGTCTCTGACCTTCTGCTTTCTGCCATATATTAGATAAATTATTTATTGTATCACCATTAGCAAATATATTCTGTGCCTTTAACCCATAATTTTTATTAAATTTCCCGGAAATAAGCGTTGCAGCACCTAAACCTATCAATCCTACACAAGCATGAATAAAACAACTTGCACCTTCTCTAAATGCTGCTTCAATTCCTGCTTGAGGACCTCTATTTTTAAACTCAATTGCAGTTCTTGGAATTACCATTGAACATAGATCAACAGCACAAGCACCTATTGCTGGACTATTATTAAGCCCTCTTAATCCTGTAAGAACAGCGGCTCCTGCACCTTTAAATGTCGCATTTTTATTATTCTGTTCGGCTTTTTGTGGTATATTAACCTGTGTATTTATTCTATCTATCATGCTTTTCTATCTTTTCCAAGGTTTTAATATATGACCATGATTTTTTTTGCTATTTGTAACATAAATTTTACATAAATTTTGCCGTCAATAATTTTAACAGAAGAAAATTATCAATGTAACAATCTTAGATTTTTTCTTTACAAACATAATATAAACATTAAAGTTTAATAAATATTTTCCGAAATATTAATGTATAAGGGGAAATAAAAAAACAATGGAAAATCAAAACAGTATATTACAGAAAAATCCGTTTGGACTAAATATAACACTTCCAAAGAAAACTATTGAGGAAGTACAAAAGGTTGCAAAACAAGAAGTTGAAAATATTACTATAAATCCGCTTGCTGAATATTTTGAAGAAAATGATAAAGTTTTCTCCGGGCAAGTTGCAAAAGAAATTAGAAACTGTCAAGCTCAAATATATGCATTAGGACAAGTTATGAGAGAAGGACAACCCAAGTCTACTTTTAATATGAAAGTATAAAATAAAAAATTTAAACAAGAGAATCTTCAAAAAGATTCTCTTTTATTATTCCGCTTATTAAACTTCTATTTTGTACAAAAATACGCTTTAATTCTATTCAATTTTTTCATAAGTATAAATATACATACTTTTGTCCGTAAGAATTAAAATCTGTTTTTCATTTATTTTTATAGTTTTTTGAATAATTTCATTATTAAACTCAAAATTCTTATCTATATTTTCAAAACATTCTTTTTCTATGTTATATATATATCGTAGACCATTGTAATCTTCAAATATCAGTATATTATTCTTGATTTTTATAGAATTAAATTTAGGTATCAGTGAATTAGATTGAAATACCTTAAAAGGAAGTATTAATTCTTTTTCTATTTTTTTCTTCGCAGAATTATATATTACTGCATTGCCATATTTGTACTCATAAAACCTTCTATCATCAATTATTTTTTTACCTATTTTTTCACTTCTTATTATTAAATATTTCTCATCTGATATCTTTGCAATATGCTGTATATGACCAAGTTTAAAATCTTGTTTAAATTTATTGTTTTTAATTTTATAAACATAATTTTTATCAATTGGATTATGAGATTGCTCTGTGTCTACACCATTATAAAAAAGTATTGTATCTTGGTTTAATAATAATTTATCTCTAAATAAATACTTATGTTTTTCAGGAAAACTATTATCTACTATTAGCTTTTTATCTTTCAAATCATAAATATATAATTTTCTTCCTGCGTTTTTTGAGTATAACAATCGTTCCGAGTCTATTAAATATGAATAATCAAATTCTGAATAATGTAATGATGAATGATTATTATCTATTAGAAAAATTTGTTCAAGAGATTTATTTTTTAAATTTAGAATTTCAACACTTTCAAACCCAACTAACAGGATTCTATCATCATCTATCAATTCTGCATTAATATACCTTTTTCCATTTGTTGCACATATTTGTTCTATTTCTCTTGTTTGTATGTTTATTTTATATATATTTTCTATTTGACTTATTAAAGAACCTTTTCTGTCTCCATCACTTACATCAGAATGTTTCCAACCACCAATCAATAAATATTCTTGCATATTTAGCGGCAAGACAACATCTATCTTCATTGAAAGTTCACCTGATAATTTATCTTCGTCAAATTCTCGTAAGGAAAATATTTTACAAACACTTTCAGTTGCTTGATTTTTAGAATTACAATTAATGTAGTCATTAGAACTATAATCTATTTCCTCATTCGCATATGTATTAATTTCAATAGAAAAAATAATTAATAGTACAAAGAAAATAACTCGCAGATTTCGTTTAAAAAAAACTCTACACAAACTTTTCTTATCATATTTATGCTCATAATTCATAAATTATTCCCGTTTACATTCTTTTAATAATATTTAGATTATATTCCCATTTTTGATTTTATTAAAACAAACACAAAACAAACATTCACAACAAGCATAGATAAAAGAACAAGAAAAAATACATAAATTATAAATTTATAATCAAAATTTAATAAATAAAATATACATTATTTATATTTTTAATGTAGAATTGTTTTATAATAAATTGTATTTTTAGAAAATCAAATCTATAGCGGTATCGTCTAGGGGTCAGGATAGTAGATTCTCATTCTATTGACACGGGTTCAAATCCCGTTACCGCCGTTTTATTTAGTTACTCTCTATATATAATTCATTTTCATTTATTCTATTGTTTCTTCGGGTTCGTTTCTTTAAATTTCTTTGCCCTCGCTGCTGTCGTCTGATTAACTTTCGTTCTATCATCCTTCGCAGCTCGCTTTCCGTATTTCATTCGTACGAAATTTCGCCTCTCTCCACCCTACGCAACGTATTTATTTTTTGCTCTCAGCACAGACCTTGTATCCTCGCTTCGAAAACTTTCGTTTTCCTGCTCGGTCGGTCTG
>CALUUL010000083.1 GCA_944323945.1 Candidatus Gastranaerophilales bacterium | reverse complement strand
TGAAGAATGGTATTATTCTCACGCAGGTTCAGAGGCTTATGGTAAAGCATGGTGGTCTGACAATAAAGAGGGAGCATTAACCAATTATTACATAGATTATCTTGAATCTTTACCTAACATAAAAGAGGCGAAAAAGGAAAAATGCTTTATTGATACAAGAATTTTAGGCTCGTTAATGGCAAATGTTGCTCTAAAGGCTGAAAATGAATATTATGAAGAAGATAGCAACCCTCACTCTGACGGAAATCATAAAGGTTATGTTAATGCGTTTGACGAAAGCAAAAACGAAATTTTATATTTTGCGAAACGATTAAATCATTCTTTTCATGGTAGAGTGGCAAAAATTGTCATACAAGCTTTAGCAGACGGAAAAGCGAGTGTTGAAGATAAATGGTTATATGATAAAGAACTCTTTAAACAAGATCCAAACGCAACTGACGAAGCACTATATAAACGAGTTAAAGCATATATTGAAGGACTTGATATTGAGGATATGTTAGATAGAGAACTAGGATTGAAATAGCACAATAAAGACCACTTTTAAATGGTCTTTAATTTTTATAGGAGCAATAATGAAAAATGAAGAAAGTGTAGAGATTATTTCAAAGTTTATTAAAAGCGATTTAAGAAAGTATATTGAACTTTTAATCTATGATAATAACTTTATTGAGGATATAGAAAAATCAAAAATATTTAATGAATTTAAAGCTTTATCACCTAAAGAAAAAATGAAAAAAGTTGATAGTAATCTAGGCAACACCGCACGCACTTATATTTTAAATATAATTGTTTTAAAGCATTTATATAGGCTATCTATTGAAATGGAAGATTTATTTTTAGACCTTTACTGGAAAGATAAGATTAAAGATATTTAGGAGTGAGTTATGATTTTGCCTTATGGTTGTATTGATTTAATTTTTAGAAAGGACAAGTTAGAAAAAATCAAAAGCGGACTAAGTGAAGAAATCATAAAAGAGAATAAAGTTAGTTCGGCACATATAGACGAAAATTTGATTTTAATTGCTTGTGCTATGAGTTATTGGGAAGCGGAAGAAACAGCGAAAGAAATTGAAAAAGAATATGGACTAACCTATCTTAAAAATAATAAGGCAGTTGATTTTGTTTTAGTGGAAAGTATGAAAGGACTTTGTGCAAAATGTGAATGGATAAAAACTGACTACTTAAAAGAAGAATTGATAATTGATAATATGCGGTACCCCAAAGGCACAATTTATTATGAATTTATAAAGCAAAAGGAGTTTTTATGATAACGATTAATAGTCTTGAAGAATTAGATAAATATTTCTATCAAACAATACCGAAAAGCAAAGATAAAAGGTTTAAAGTAAAATTATACAGGTTTACTGAAAATGAGGAACTTGCTAATGTTGTTTTCAATATTGAAATTCCTTTTGGTTTAATGGACTTTCAAACTCCTAAAACCGTTAAGGTTCGAAAAAGAAAAAGTGATAATGCTTTACCAAATGTTGATTTTGCCGAACCTATATGTTATTCGTTTTGGGCAAATGATATAGTGGCAAATAAAAAGTTTAGAGTTGGAA
The DNA here is from genome assembly GCA_944323945.1 of Candidatus Gastranaerophilales bacterium. The sequence continues at coordinate 5,266 of CALUUL010000083.1, read as the reverse complement.
GGCTTTACGCAAATAATGTAAGTTTAAATGACGATAGCGAAATTTATGACGAACTGCGGGCAAAAGGAAAAGTTAAAGCAACAAAACTTGACTGTGAAATGGTGGCGGTATTATGCGAAGAAATGGAGTGCGAAGATTTAATTGTTCAAGAAATAATTTGTGGAAAGTTAAAAGCCAAAATTTTAATAACGCACCATAATAATTTTGAAAATATAACAGCCGAAAATGTCAATATGTATTATGAAATTATGAAAAGTGATTAATTTTAATAATAATCTAATCTCAAAAAAATTTATATTAATAAATAACGAAAACAAAATCGTAATATTATATTTAATTTAAAAATATCTTTAATTTCCTCTTTTAAGTTTAGTTAAATAAAATATATATCAATTTAAGTAAAGTGGAAAATAAACGGTATTAAGGCGGTTTAAAGGCGTGTTTATTACTTTGTAAGTAATAAAATAATTATAAACTACTGAAATAAGTTGAAAAATATCACTTTATATGGTATACTTGCTGTAGTAAAAGGAGCAAGATATGTCAAATAAAGTTAACAAGGATAAATTTATGATAGATGAAACAAAAAGTGAATACATTAAAAACGCAGTTGAATTATTTATAAAAAAAGAAAATAAGGGCTTTGAAACAAGATATAAATCTTGGAGAGTTTGTCATGAATTTTATTTAAAGTTGTTTAAGAAATATAAAGGTAAAACTTTTAATGATTTGACTGAAAATGATAAACAACTTTCTCTTTTAAATTTGAGTTTTTATCTTGCAAGTTGGGGAATGTATCGAGGGAGTTCCTTTGTTCTTCAATATGATAATTCTATCTTTCAAAATGTTGTTAATGTTATCTTAAATGAAAAATATTCTATCCTTTGGGACTTAGATTATAAAACTATAAAAGATAATAAAGAGAAAGTTAAAAATCTGCTTGTTGAAATTGGCAAAGATATTAATAAAAACTTAAGCGAATATCGTTCGTTTTATAATTCCAAATCTTATCTTAAAGGAAAAGATAAAAACGAGGAATATATAAGTCAAACATTGACAACTAAAATCTTGCTTGGAACGGTTTGTTGTATTCCCGCCTACGATACATATTTTTCAAAAAGTATAAGTGGAACATTTAGTAATTTTTATAATGACGAAAAGATAGATAATTTGCTTGAACTCATAATAAGAAATGATATATTTTCAAAATTGAGCGAAAGTAAGAATTATCCACTTATGAAAATTGTTGATATGGCATATTTTGATATTGGAATAGAAAAAGAATTTAATAGGTATTATGAAAGATATATTATGACACTTAAAGAGCCAACCTCTTATGATATTTGGAAGAAAGTTGTAAAATGTATAAAGCAGTTTTATTATAAGTTAAACGAAAACGCAGATTATGATATACATGTTGCCTTTGAATGTGATAAAAAGCAAGTAGATAAATTTATAAATAAATATAAATCAAAAATAGATAGTATCGTTTTACGATTAAGAGATAATAACGATTAAGTAAATTATTAATAAAAGAAAAAGTTAAAGCAACCTAAAATCTTAGGTTGTTTTTTTGTTGTAAAATCGCAAAGCAAAGGCTCGATTTTTATGCCCTAGTATCTTAAAATTTTAATATGAAGATGAATAGAAAAATTAAAAGGAGTAAGCGAATGAAAAAGTATAATGATTCAAGGAAATTTGATAAAGAGTTAACAAATATGCTATTTGATATGATAGCAAAAGATTTAAAAGAAACAATAGAGTTTTTAATAGATACCCATAACCTATCCCCATTAAAAGAGATTATGAAAATTTTAAAAGAGAATAGATTTAAATAGATAAACTTTTATCTTGTTCATCTTCATTTTCTATGTTAGTTCCCTCATGTTCTATATCGTATTTTACTTTTTGTTCAAGAAAAGCAAATAATTCATTCTTTATTTTTCTTTTTCTTTTTTTATAATCTGGTGAGTGTTTAAAGTACTTTTCCAAACTATAAAGTTGAACTTCAAATGAATTATATTTCATATTCATGGCATCAAAATGTGTATTATATAAAATATTTTCCTCTACTTTTATTTTTTTCTGCAATTTCTCAATTTTTAATTTAAGTCTATTTTCTTTTCTAACTAGCAATTTAACCATTTTTATATGTCTATTTACTTCATTTTCATCAAAGGTAAAATCAAATAATTGCAGAGGTTCAAAGTTTGGAATTTTATAATATAAATACTTAATAGAACGATAGAGATAGTTAGCCCAATCTGGATTTGTTTTAGTACTATACCATTTATGGACTGTTTGCGGAGCAATACCAATACCTTCCGCAAACTCTTTTTTTGTTATTTTGTTTGCTTTAAGTATCTTTTTTAGTTGTGTCAAAAAGTTTTTCGCTGAATATTTTGTTCGTTTCTTTTCCATATACTCTCCTTTTTATTAAAAATAGTATCAAAAAACTTGACAAAAATCAAGTTTTAGGCAGTCGTTTTTTTTAACTTTATATTAATATATCTTTCAAAAATTTTTACCACCACTCTGCCCATTTGTAAGTTGGAGGTAAGAATTTTGGAAAAGGAGGGTTAAATATGTATTTTGACACAAGTTGATTTTTATAATCTATTAAATCATTAAAACAATTTTATTTAAAAACTATTTAAAAATTAAAATTTCAAAGGAGAAAAAATATGATAAACGAAATGTATGTAGATTCAACAAAAGAATTTAACGGGTTTGATACTCTAGATTTAGCAATTATAAGGAAATATATTTCCCCTTGCTTAAACGCAATGGCAAGCATAAGAGAAACAATATATAATAACAAATTTTCAAAAAATGAAATCGTAGTTACAGATAGAAATATTAGAGTTTCCAAGTGGGAGCATATCTTTACCCAACTAGATGTTTTGGAATCTTCTCTATTTGCATATAGATTGACAGATGACATAAAAGTATTATCAAAAAAGATATTAAGAGGAATAAGGAAATTGAAAATACATTTGTTATTTTTCAAACTTCCTATATTCAATTATTTTATGTTTAATTATACTAAAAACTATCTTTTTAATTTTTATAATAAAATTTTTGTTTACTTAAAGCGTAAAGATAGCACAGACGAAATATATTCAAAAATAAATCAAGGCTGTGAAGATTGTAATAGATTCTTTGAAGGTATTGAAGATAAGTTATAATGAGGAGTTAATATGAAAAACAATAATTACAATTTAATAATCTCCTGCATTTAATCGCATCTTGTTTAAGGTGCTAGACTGCATTATTTAAATTTTAATTACAAAAATGACCGACAAGGTTTGTCATTCGCGTGGTTTTCGTTTGGCAATTTCCGACAAGGTCAATTAAAATTTATTAAATGTAGGGAGATTTTAAAGATGATAAGATTAAGAACTATACAGCAATGTATGGCTGAAATAATAAAATTAGACCCAGACACTGCAATAAGTGAATGGTTTATTCGCTCACTTTGTAAGAGCAATAAAATTCAATATATATTAAGTGGAAATAAGTCATTAGTAAATTTTGATAGTTTACTACAATATTTAAATTATGGTTGTTACGAGGAGATAAAAAATGAAGAACAGTAAAGATATTATGCATGTTAGAGAAAGATATAATAAGAAAGGCGAATTATCTTTTATACTTTATTGTAGCGGTAAAGACGCATTTACAAAGAAATATAAACTTCATGCTAAAACCTATAAAGTGCCAAATAATCTCAAAGGCAAAAAGGAAATTGAAAAGTTTAGAATAAATTGTCAACTGGAATTTAAAGAAGAGGTGGATAAAAAGTCAAAAGGTATTTTAGCAAATGAGGGTAAGAAAATTTACTTTTATGACTATGCTGAAAAATGGGTCGAGGATATATTAAGATATAATAATGACGCCTATAATCATTACTCGCATTGTAAATTACATTTAAAAATCTTTAAAGAAAAGTTTGGTCTATATACTTTGGACGAAATGACTTTACCAGTCATTCAAAATTTTTGCGACTGGCTTTGTGAAAGAACTTATAAAAAAGAGATTATAATAGTTAAGAAAGATATAAGACAAGCAATGAAAGAGAAAAAAGTTTCTTTCAAACAGACTTGGCAAGAGTGTGGCATATCAAATGCCACCCTTTGCACCGCCTTAAAGGTTGGGAGTAGAATAAGCAAAGACACAGCGAAAAAACTATGTAATTATCTAAATATAAATTTTAATTCGTATTTTGAAATGCAAAGTGAAGAAATGCCATATTCAAGGTGTGCCAATAAATCACTCAAAACAATGCTACATTCAATTTTAGCAAGAGCAGTCCAAGAGAGGCTTATTCCAATTAACTATGCGACAAAGGAATATACAAAGTCGGTTACTGGAACAAAAGGCAAAAAAGAGATATATGACACAATCGAAGATATAAGAGAGTTTGTGGCAAAAGTAAACGAGGAAAAAGATATAAGGAAAAAAGTTGCTTTCCTTATAGGTTTAAACTTAGGTTTGAGAGGAGCGGAAATTGCTGGGCTTGAATGGAAAGATATAGATTTTGAAAATGAGATAATATCTATAAATAAAAATACTATGTATGTGAATGGCTTTGGGATAATCACAAAAACAACTAAAAACAATTCCTCAACAAGAATAATAAGGTTGCCGTCAAATTTGGTTAGTTTACTTAAAGATTATAAAGTTTGGTGGGATGAGGAAAAAACAAAGCATGGTGATTTATGGGAAAACACAGATAGATTATTTGTTCAAAATTGCGGAAAGGATATGTGTAATGCAACTATAAGCAACTGGCTAAAGAAATTTGAAATAGAGAATAACCTTAAACATGTTACTTTGCATGGACTAAGGCATACGAATATAACAATGCAAATAACAAATGGTGTAGATATAAAGACGGTTTCAGCAAGAGTTGGTCATAGTGATACACAAACAACTCTTAATATTTATTCACATTACACAAAAGAAAGTGATAAGAAAGCAAGTGATTTAATTGATAAGATAATTTGTGGATAGAAAAAAGGCACTTGTTTTAAGTGCCTTTCCATAGATTTGGTGCACCTTGAGGAGCTCGAATCCCCAACCTTTGGTTCCGTAGACCAACGCTCTATCCAATTGAGCTAAAGGTGCATATTGACGATTTTTCAAGGATTTTTATAAAGTTTTTTATAAAATTTTTATAAAAAATTATTTTTGTACTCTTTAAAACCCCTAAAACCCTTTAAAATAGTGGTGTCTTAAAGACTTGAGCAAGTAATCCGTAGAC
>CALUUL010000082.1 GCA_944323945.1 Candidatus Gastranaerophilales bacterium | reverse complement strand
GCCTTTAAAAGAATATTTTGAGCATTGTCATAATCAGAAATTCTATATAATGCAAGACCATAATTAGAAAAATCTTTAAACGTAGCAGGATCCTTCAAATAAATATCATTGTATATTTCAACAGCATCTTGAGGTTTGTTCATTCTTAGGTATATAGATGCCATATTTTCCCTTGCATCCAAAGCATCGGGATAATAAGAAAGAAACATTTGATAATATTTAATTGCTTCATCATCTTCTTTTAAATGAGTTTTTACACTTGCAAGATTTAGATAATTATATTTATATTCAGGAAAAATTTTCATAGCATGATTATATGCAGTATAAGCATTCTTATAATCTTGCATTTGTTCAAATATATTACCCAAGCTTATATAAATAAAAGCATCATTAGGTCTTAACTTCAAAGCCTTTTTATAAGCTTCAACAGCATTATCCCAATCAGAAAGTTCAGAATACATGCCTGCAAGTTTTGTATACAATAAAGCATCATCCGGAGACATTTGAATAGCAATATTCAATTGTTCAACAGCTTCTTCATATTTTGATTCATCAGATAAAGAACAAGCTTTATGATAATACTGATTTGCTTCAGGAGTCATTGCAAAAGAATAAGAAGTTAACCCCGAAACAATTATAATACCCGATATTATAGACTTAATGTTAATGGCACTATCCTCCCTCTTGATAATACTAATTATCTTATTTAATCAGTGAAAAATCAATTAATAATTTCTAAACATTAACACTATCAGACTCATACCATTTAACCAACTCATTTCTCTTTACTTTTTTTGTAGATGTTTTTGGAAGTTCATCTTTATGAATAACAACCACGGTTGGTATTTTGTATGGTGCAAGATTTTTTTGAGCAAGATTTTTTATTTCTTCCTCTATTATTTGTGAAACATTTTCATCGTTCAGAATATTATCGGCAGGAACTACAATAGCACCAACTTCTTCTGTACCTGCTTTATTTCCGGATTTTATCTTTAATGAAAGCACACATATTTCTTTTATTTTATCTGATTGTTCTAATACTGCTTCAACTTCTTCCGGGAATATTTTTTTACCTCCGCCCAATACTATCATATTTTTAATTCTGCCTGTAATTTTTATATAACCGTCTTTATCAAGTTCTGCAATATCTCCCGTGTGGAACCAGCCATCTTCATCTATAACTTCAGCAGTCATTTCAGGCTTTCCGTAATAGCCCTGCATAACATTCTGACCGGTTACAAGAAGTTCTCCGTTATCAGCTATTTTTACTTTTACAGAAGGAAGCGGCTTTCCTACAGTACCTATCTTATTATTGTCATAATAATTTGTAGAAACGGTAGGACTTGTTTCTGTTAAACCATACCCTTGAAATACAGGAATACCAATTCTGTCAAAGAATTCCGCAATACCTGGTTCTAAAGGAGCACCACCTGAAATAAAACATTCAAACTTTCCGCCAAGTTCATCTATTATAGATTTAAACATAAGTCTTCTTATTTTTAGAGGCATATATTTTGCAACTTTATACATAAGGTTGAATAAGGCTTGAACTTTTTGACTCTGCTTCTTTAATTGCTTATCAATGCTATTTTTAAGCATTTTTGCCACTAAAGGAACAACAATCATATTGGTTATACCTTTTTCTTTCATTGTTTCAGTAAGTTCTTTAGGACTCAAACTTTTTATATAAACAATTTGAGCACCCATATAAAGCATTGCAAAAAATCCGTCTGTAAGCTCTAACAGATGATTTAAAGGTAACAAAGAAAGAAGCCTGTTCTTTGATGATAATTTAAAAATTTTCTCAAAATCTTTGAATTGCGAATATACATTACCAAAACTTATCATAACACCTTTGGGATTTCCTGTTGTACCTGATGTATAAACAATTAAAGCGGTTTCATCCAAAGAACGGGGACGCCCTAAATCTTTATCAACATCCGCTTCAATATCAAAGACATTCATATATGAAGTTTCTTCTTCTTTATCTAAAACAAAAATTTGTTCTATTGATTTTACATTTTGCTTTACTTCTATTGCATGATTCAGGTAATGAGAAGAACAGATTAATATTCTAGGATTACAATCAGACAATATATTTGTATGCTCAGATACGGTCAATTTTACATCCAATGGAACTGTAATTGCACCTGTTTGAATAGAAGCAAAAATTCCAATAGCAAATTCAGGACGAGACTCAGACAAAATCGCAATTCTATCTTCCCTATTAACTCCAACAGTTTCAATTAAATAATTAGCAAATTTCTTCGCATTTCTGGAAAGTTCTATATATGTAATCGACTCATAACCGTCTTTTGTTTTCATTGAAACAGCATTAACAGGTGCAAAAATATCACCTTTATCCCTCATTAAATCTAAGAAATTAGAATAATTATGCTGAGAAATCTGGTAGAAAGAGCGTCTTTCCAATGCTTTCTTCATAAAATTGACTCTTAATTGAAGTTCATGAGCAATGTCTTTTTCACTTTTTGTTAAATCCTTAACAGGCTGACCAAATTGAATAACAATAGTATTAAAAATTTTCGGAAGTTTTCTATTCTTATTCCAAGTCTCAAAACCGCCTTGAATACAAAATGGAACAATGGAACAATCGGCATGTTTTGCCATTATTCCTACACCTCTGTTAAATTTACAAAGTTCACCATTCGGTGTAAACTTCCCTTCAGGAAAGATTATAACAGCCTCACCTTTTTTGAGTTCAGTTACAGCAGAATCAATTGCTTCAAGTCCTTTACCAAAATTCAACGGTAAAACATTATAAAATTTTAAAAGATACCTTACGATAGGAACTTTAAACGCAGCCGGACCAGTTACAAACCACAAATGTCGTTTTGTTGCCATCTGAAGAATAAATGGATCTAAATGCCCTGTATGATTACCTGCAAGTATGACTTTCCCTTTTTTGGGCAAATTTTCTATTCCTTCAACTCTGTATCTGAACAATAACAAGAATATTTGTCCTAAAGTTGCCTTTAATAAAAAATACCTAAAGGCTTTATCAAATAAAAGAACTGAAATTGCGAGTATAAATGAAATTCCTGCAATAATTTTAAATGTATTTAACGGTTGAATATATTCTGTAGAGATTGCAATAATTAGCGTTCCGAGTAAAAAGCTAAATGTATTTAAGGTTAAATTCAAACCGAATATTTTACCCCTCACTCTATCCGGAGTAACTTTTTGTAATGTAGTATCAAGCATAATAACAACCATTGCATCTGCAACTCCAATTGGAATTAACCACTTCCACGCTATTTCAATTGAATTGCAAAAATTAGCTGTAAATAATGTTATACATAAAACAATAAATCCTATAGAAAAAAGATGAACACCTTTAAGTAATCTTGCAAAATATATAGTTAAAAACATACCTAATATTATGCCAAAGCCCAAAATAGTTCTGAGATATGTCAAATCAGAAAACGCTAAACCATAATAATCGGTTATAAGAGTATTTAAGTTGTTAGAGAACATAGCAACTATAAATTGAATACAAAATGAAAGCATTACCAAATATAATGCTTTTTTATGATTTTTTATGTATTTTATGGCAACATTCATATCATTAACGATATTGTTTGAAATTTTGAAAAATGATTGTTTAAATTTCAATTTAATAGTCAAACACAAACAAGCAGAAAACAAATAACTAAAAGAAATAATGTTTAAAGCGGTAATAAAACTTGTATGGCTAATTATAAAATTAGAAATAAATGCACCAAATAAAACAGCAATAGCCCCAATAGATGAATTCATGGCATTTGCAAATTTCAACTGTGAACCTTCAACCAAATTAGGTAAGATAGCCATTTTCGCAGGATAGAAAAATGCACTTCCGCAACCTAAAAGAAAAGAGATTAAATATATATATTGAGGGTCTATTATACTCTGCATAAATATTAAATAAGTAGCAAAAAATAATATTAAAGTTCTATAAAACAAACTAAATGACAATATATTTTTTCTTTTGAACTTATCACAAAATGCACCTGAATATGGACTAAAGAAAAATTGAGGAAGAAGAAATGCAAAAAATGTTATTGCAATAGCTTTTCCGGCATTTGGCAATTTATCCAACAATATAGCAACTAAAGTAAACTGTACGACTGCATCAGCAAAGTGCGATAATAATTGACTTAGAAATAACTTATCAAATTCTATATTTGAAAGAGGTCCCAATTTATTAACAATATTTTTCATACTTTCTCCTATTTTTTTAAGAATATCATTAAAGAATAAAAAAGACCTGTTTTTAATAATTATTCACTTTGTAAAAAATATCAGTATAATATAAATTATGAATAAGTTTCTAACAATAATTTTACTATTTATCATAGTCATAACCACAACAGGAGCCGGATACGTAGGCACACTTCCTAATATTGATGCAGAATTTTCTTATTTAAGAAAACAGCACAATGAAAAAGCAATGGCCCCATTTTCTGTTGAAGAGCTTGATAAACAAAATGAAGCAAAACTCAAACCAATTCCAAGAGACAATGACAACTATGTAGATATAATTGTAAAAAAGGATAAAACTACACAATATCTTAAAGATGTGAACAGCGTCATTATTATTCTTGAAAAGTTAAGAAAATGCCTAAATACAAATCAAGATATACAAATGTTTAACGCAATAGTCAGCAATTTAATTGATAATGTTGAATATATAAGGGCAGAATATAAAGACAAACCTGAAAGCAATTACTTATCATATAACAGATTAATAATTATATCTCAACAAGCAAGAGAAGCCGCAAATTTCAGAACTCAAGGTTTGGTTTCACAAAAATATTTGCCATACACTTCAACAAATAATATATATACTAAAGAAAATTTAGACTCAAAGTTGGAAAAACTATTGGTAAATGTAAACGAAACTATTTTTATATTAAAGAATTTGGAATAATTATACTTTATTATAGCTTAGTGTCTGTTTATAAAATATTATTTTTACTCCTATATATAATAGGGAGATAAATGATGTTAAAAAAATTATTTATTATAAAAATAATATTTTTATTTACAGCAATAATAGGATTTTGTTTTTCAGAAAATGAAATAACAAATATAGAATTATCAAAATATGGCGAAAGCTATGCAAATGAAAGTATAGCAGAAAGACTAAATCGTCTGGAAACAGATTTTTTCGGAATGGCACAATCAGGTGATTTAGATTCAAGAATAGATATGTTAAAACATATCTCAGGAAACTCAAGACAAAGTGCAATTATAAATCCGAGAGAAAATTACTACCCTGGTCAAAAGAGAAGTGCCATAAGAAGATTTTGGGATAATGTAACCTCTACTTTTGATACAACGGGAACAATGACAGGCTTTACACCATCTATGACAACATCAGGCTATGGTTATTCAACAAATACATATGGAAACGAATTTTTAAATTTTATGAATGGTTATAATAACTACTGTCCATATCACAATAGATACCATAATCACAATCGTTATCTTCACAATCCTTTTTATAACAATAATAACTTCATTAATTCAGGCTTAAATAACAGATATTTTAATAACGGATATAATCCAAGCAGATATTATCATGGAAGACATCCTCATAGACCTGTTCACTATCCGCATAACAGAGTTCAAAGAAGTTCATATTGGCTGCCACCAACAGTATCAACAAGATCTTCCGTTCAAATTATCAGAGACTAAAAAAGAGAGAACATAGTTCTCTCTTTTAAAATAAACTATTTTTGATTATATACTAAGACTCAAAAACATAACATAATAAAGAAGCTTCTCTTGCTTTTTTAACAGCTTTAGCAAGCATTCTTTGATGTTCAGCACAAGTACCTGTAATTCTTCTTGGAAGAATTTTACCTGCTTCAGTTAAATATTTTCTTAATTTTTGAGCATCTTTGTAATCAATAGATGTAACTTTATCAGCACAGAAGCTGCAGTTTTTACGTTTTTTCTTGTCTAATTGTTCTTTTGCCATTTTTAATTTTTCCTTTACTAGTCTTTCTAAAACGGAATCTCTTCTTCACCGATTAAAACATCATCCATTTCAACTTCCGAGAATTTAACAACCTCATCAGATGAATTTTTTGAAGAAGAAGATGATGATACAGATTGAGAAGAAGAAATAACCTCAAAACTTGATAAATCAATTTCCATAACTTTTTTATCAGTGCCGTCATCGCCTTGAACACTTGAGATTTGAAGTCTGCCTTCAACAACAATCTTATCACCTTTAGAAACTGATTGCTCAATAGTTTCGGCATTATTACCGCGAGCAACTATTCTAACTAATGATTGTTCTTTTTCGTCAATATTTAAAGTGAAAGTTGTTACAGGAATATTATTCCCGGTAAATCTTTTTTCGGGATTTCTATATACTGTGCCTGATATAACTGCTTTTGCTATTGACATTTTATTCTCCGTAATTACGCTTTTACTTCAGAAGTTTCAAGAAGCATAATTCTCAAAACATTTTCATTTAATCTTAATTGTCTGTTGAATTTAGCTACTTGAGCAGGATCCATTTCAAAGTTGTGAACTACAAAGTAGCCGTCTCTGAAATCTTTAATATCATATGATAATTTTTTTCTGCCCATTTTGTCTGTTGATGTAACTTTACCATCAAGAGCAACAATTGCTTCTTCAATTTTAACAACCAATTTATCAAATTCTTCAGAATCGATATTAGGTTTAATTATTGATAATAATTCGTAATTTCTCAATTTAATTCTCCTTGATTTATACATTATATTTCAAGAAACATGTTAACACGAACATTTTTAAATACAAATAGTTAGTGTTTTTATGTTAATATTTCTTAGAAAGAGTACAAAGAAAAATA
>CALUUL010000081.1 GCA_944323945.1 Candidatus Gastranaerophilales bacterium | reverse complement strand
TACTTAAAAATTAAAGATTTGAATTTAATTGTAATAGTTAATACCTCAAAAGAATTAACAAAATCAACAATTAATAAAGCTAGGTTTAAAATTCTTCTTGCTTTTTTAATAGCTGCTGCTTTTACAATATTTTTAGTTCTTTTATATAGTTCGTACTTATATTTAAATATAAGACAATTATTCAAAGGTATAATTGCAGTTTCAAGAGGAAACTATAAAAAGCCAATTACTCCATTGATAAATATAATGACACCAAGAGAAATTATTTTCTTAGCTGAAGAATTTAATAGTATGATTGATGAGATTAATTCTTCTTATAAAAAGTTGAAACAAAAAAATAAAGAATTAAAGTTGCTAGACAGTTTTAGGTCAAATTTGGTGGATACAGTAAGTCATGAATTAAGGACTCCTTTAACAAGTATTAGAGGTTATACTTCACGTCTTTTAAGAACAGATATAAAAATAGATGAAGAAACAAAACATAAATCTTTATTGATTATAAAACAGCAATCGGAAAGATTATCTCGTATGATTGAAGATTTGCTTGTAATTCCTGATATTGAAGGCGCTAGATTAAATATAAATATAGAACCTGTAAATCTTATAAATATAGTAGAAGCGTCTATATATTCAGTAAAAAATATAGAGTCGAGAGTAATAGAAACAAACATCCCACACGATTTTCCTTTAATATTAGCTGATAAAGACAGATTAGAACAAGTAATGATAAATTTATTAGGTAATGCAAATAAATATGCATATCCTGATACACCTATAAAAATAGAAGCAAAATATGATGAAGAGAAAGTTATAATTAAAGTTATAAATAAATCTGATTATATAGAAAAACAAGTATTGCATACATTGTTTGATAAGTTTATAAGAATAGATGATAAGACTACAAGAACAACGAGAGGAACAGGTTTAGGACTATATATAGTAAAAGGTCTTGTTGAAGCGATGAATGGAAGTGTTCATTTAAAATCAACGCAAGATAATGTTTTTACTGCAAAAGTTATATTACCTGTTTATAAAGATGGTTATGAATACTGATTATATGAAAATAGCAATTGATTTAGCTAAAAAATCAGGAAATGATATTCCTGTTGCTGCAATAATTGTAAAGGATGGAAAAATTATTGCACAAGCAGTCAATGAAAGAGAAAAAAGCCGTAATGCAATCAATCATGCTGAAATGCTTGCAATTCAAAGAGCTAATAAAAAATTGAAAAATTGGCGTTTAAATGGTTGTGAAATGTATGTTACGCTTGAGCCTTGTCCAATGTGTGCAAGTGCAATTCTCCAAGCAAGAATTTCTAAATTATATTATGGTGCAAGTGATTTATTAAATGGGGCTTTTGGTTCAAAATCTGATATGCGAAAAATTATGGGATATGAATTAGAAGTAAAATCAGGCATTATGGAAGAAGAAAGTATTAAAATGCTTAAAGATTATTTTGAAAGGCTTCGCTAATGTTAAAAACGCAGTTGGATAAATATATTCTCGAGTATGAAACTAAAGATTTTATAAAAGATGATCCTGTTCAGTTTGTTCATCGTTTTAAAACCAAAGAAGACATTGAAATATCTGGGTTTATAGCATCAATGTTTGCATATGGCAAACGGGAAGTGTTTATTTCTAAACTTGATTATATATTTAATCTTATGGATAATAGGCCTTTTGAATATGTTAAATCTTTTAACTATAAGTCAAATAATATAAACTATTGTGATTATAGATTTTCTAAAGATTGCGATTTAATTCAAATTTTAAAAATATTGAATAAATTATATTCTGAAAAAGAAACTCTTGAATCTTTATTTCGATATGGCTATGAACAAAAGAATGATGTTTGGCATATGTTTCAAGTTGTTGTTGATTATTTTTATTCTAATGTTGAGGATAAATCAGTAACTAAAGGCTTTTATCATATGCTTCCTGATCCAAAGAAAAAAAGTGCCATGAAGCGTTTTAATATGCTATTAAGGTGGTTTATAAGAAAAAGTGAGGTAGATATAGGTATTTGGAATTTTGTTTCTAAATCTGAATTATTAATTCCGTTGGACACTCATGTTGCTAAAATTAGCAGAACTTTAGGACTTTTAAAAAGAAATGACAACGGGTTTGAAAGTGTTATTGAACTTACAAATAATCTTAAAATATTTGATAAAGATGATCCTATAAAATATGACTTCGCTTTATTTGGTTATGGGGTCAGTCATAAAATATAATAAAAAAGAAACATCATTCGATGTTTCTTTTTTTATCTTTTTTAATCTTTTATTTTCTGTCAGTTAAAAGAAATAAACTGACTAAATCATTTATTTGAGTAATATTTTTCTGATATTCTTGAACAGATTGTTCAAGTTGTAGAATATTAGTTTTGTATTCTTGTATTCTAAGCATACATTCTCTTGTAGAGCTGTTCAATTCTTCTTGAACTTCTTGAGCTTCTTTTAAAACATTATTCATAGGTATACCCATAGCTTCAAGAGTTTGCCTGATAATCTGAGCACCTGTTTGTTTTGTAACACCAACAGGAAGTGATGAAATTAAATTTTTTAGTACAGCAACATTTGCTGGAATGCTAATTTGCGCAGTTGTACCTAATATAGGCTTTTGAACTTTTGTTGTATTTTGAATTGTTGAGTTAACAAAAGACATTGTTGGTGTTTCTTTCACTTCTGTAAATGAAGGTTTTTCTGCATTAAAAATAGGCTCTGATATTTTTAAATTTTCTTCTTTTTCTTTATATACACCTTGAGGAAGTACATTAACAGGTTCTTCTTCAACAATTAAATTATCATTGAAATCATGATCTTCTTCTAAAGGTTTAAATGTAACATCAGATAAGTCTTGGATATCTGTTAAAGGAATATTATTTCCTAAAGTATTTTCGTTTGAGCTAACAGGAGTAATATCTGCTTCTGTTTGTCTTTTTAATGCTTCAACTATTTTTTTTCCTACACCTTCAGGGAGTTGATTTCTTGTCATAAATTACCTCATTACTTTGACAGTAGGATTATATATAAAAAATAAAAATTATTCAATTTAATATATCTACTGTTATAAATCTAAATATTAATGTTTTTTTTGTATAAAATTTTCTGCATCAGAAAAATATTTTATGTCATAAATCTTTATTAAATGCCAACCTTCTTCTGTTTTTACAGGTTCTGAAATTTCTTTATTGTTAAGTTGAAATGCTGTTTTTTCAATTTCAGGAAGTAATTTACCCCGCATATTATATCCTATGTCACCTTTTTGTTTCTTAGATGGACATAATGAATTTTTTTCAGCTAATTCTTCAAAACTTTTTCCTTCATTAATTTCTTTTTGTAAATCAAGTGCTTTCTCTTGTGTTTCTACAAGAATATGACTAATTTTTACTTCTTTTTTATCCATATCTTTATGAAAGTATGAAAATGGGAAATATATACAAAAAACAGCTAAAATCCAACATAATATATTAAGTACAACTTTCATAAAAAACCTCTTAATTAAAATATATATGTATATTATACAGTAAATATTTTTTAGTGTCTAAATTTTTCAGAAGCTAAAAGAGCAGCTCCAATCATACCGGAGTAGTTTCCTGCTTTAGCTAATTTTACTTTTACAGGTGATACAACTATTTCTGAATTTATTGCTTCTTCTATTTCTTTTGTACTTATGAATTCTCCCATACCACCAGATAGAATAATACTTTCAGGATCAAATATATTTGTTATATTTATTAACCCTATTATTAAATCTTGTTTCCAAATATTAAAAACTTTTAATGAATAATCATCATTTGCTTTAATACCTGCAATAATATCATAAGTTGTTATTTCATTAGGTTTTTTTGTTTTATAAATACTTGTTAAGAACATAGGGTCATTTTTCGCTATTTCTTCGGCTGTCTTTTTTAATCCTGATCCTGAAGCGTAACTTTCAAAACAGTCTTTTCTTTTGCAAGTGCATATTCTTCCTCTGCCTTGTATTTTCATACTTCCTACTTCACCTGCTCTGCCTGATTTACCTCTTAATAGTTTTCCGTTAACTATAAAACCGCCACCAATTCCTGTACCTAATGTTATTGTTATATTGTTTTCTTCTCCTATTGCAGCACCGGTTTTATATTCTGCCCAAGCTGCCGCATTTGCATCATTTTCTACAAATACCGGTTTTGAACTTAATTCCGTAAAGTTAAGGGAATTATATCCTAAGGGCATATTAGGCGTAGAAGATTCAACTCTTGTATTTTCGATATTTACGGCGCCGGCTGTTGCAAATGCTGTAATATCAATTTCTTTTTCATTCTCTGATATTATTTGTTTAAATTTATCTTTTAATTCTTCTATGTTTTTAGGTGTTGCTGTTTTTTTGATTTCACTTAAAAATTCACCTTTTTCATTGACAATTGCATATATTAATTTTGTTCCGCCAACATCTATTGCTAATACTTTTTTCATTTTATCCTCTATTGCAAAATCTCTTTGTAATTAATTGTGGTCTTGTAATTGCTGAACCTATTACTACGCTATGGGCACCAAGTTCAAATGCCTTGTTTACTTCGTGAGGTTCCCAAATTCTGCCTTCTAAAATAATAGGGCAATCAAGTTCTTTTACCAGTTTCTCTAAAAGTTCAAAATCAGGACCTTTAATATCTTGTCTTGAATTTTGTGTGTAGCCTGATAAAGTTGTCGAAATTATATCAAATCCCAATTCTCTTGCTTTTATTCCTTCTTCAAAATTTGAAATATCCGCCATAGAAAGTTTATTGCATGATTTTATATAATTGATTATTTCTTTTAAATTTTCTTTTGGTCTTGGTCTTTGAGTTGCATCAGTAGCTATTATATCGGCATTTGCTTCAATAAGCTCATTAACTTCTTTTAGAGTTGGTGTTATATAGACTATTTCTTTCCAATTTTCAGGAAGCTTATCAGGTTTAGTAATACCTATTATAGGAATATTAAATAATGCTTTTGCGTTTTTAACATCTCGTGCTCCAGCCAGACGTAAACCCTTAGCGCCCCCATTAATTACTGATTGCATCATTGCAATGATACATTTTTCTTCATATAATGGTTCATCTGGCATTGCTTGAACTGATACTATAATTTGATTCTTTAATTTCTCAATAATTTTCATAACTTAAATTATAGACTTAATAATATTATTAAGGCAATAGTTATATTTTATGTTAAACTAGTATTATTTTTAGAAAGAATAAAATTAATATGTTTGAATTTAAAAAAATTGCTAATATTTCATTGTTATTATTAGTTCTTGTTTTTCTTTTTTTTGTATTAGTGAATTTATTCTGTTATTCATTTATTTTTGCTGATGATACTGAATTATATTGTAATTCTTTTAAAGAATTATTTGTATCTCCAAGTAATGGATTATTTATTTCGTCAATTTTATGTAAACTTTTTGCAGTATTCATTCCATTACATTTGGATATTCATCCAAGCTTTTTTAAAAGTAATTATTTTTGTTATATAGAGGCTTTTATATTTTTATTATTTATATTTATTTGGAATAGTTTATTATTTTTGAATAAAAAATTTAATTGGTTATATTCTATAAGCTTTTTGTTTTTGTTATCAACTTTGTTTTTGTTTATAGAACAACAGCCTTTTTTATTATTATTTACGTATGAAGGTCTTTTTAGGATGCTTTTACCTTCTTTTTTATTCATTGTTTTATTTTATTTATTTATTTTAAATATAGAGAAAAAAAACTTTATTGTTTATTCATTTATTTATATTTTATTTTTTTTATGCAGTATATCAAATGAGTTTATTTGTATTTTGACATTTTGTGGAGTTTCAGCTTATTTTATATTGTCATATAAAAATGTAAAGTTTAATAAAGAGCTTAGCTTATATATTTTTTTAATTTTGATTTCGTTTTTATGTATTTCTATTTTGTTTAAAACAGGTGCTTTTACGAGAAAGACAACTTCTTCAATTGATATAAATTATTTAAAATCAATGTTTGGGGAGATATTACCTTTTTCTATAAGCTATTTTAAGTATGTTATTTGGGATCATATGTTATTCTATGGTCTATTGATTTTTCAAAGTTTTATTCTTCTGATTAAATATGGGAATTACAAAGATGTAAAAGAAACAATTAAGTTTATTATATGTTTTATTCTTGGAGCTTTAATATTCTTTTATATGTTAATTGGTCTTGGTAAGACACATTATTTTGAAGGACAATATTGGGTAGTGCATTATGATTTGCATGTTATGTTTAATATTATTTTGTGTGCATTTAATTTAAGTTTATTAAGTTTACTTTTAAAATACAAACTTATTAATGATTTTATTATTGGATTTTTATTTTCAATTTTTACTTTTTATTTTGGATTTAATATCTATGATTATTATTCAAATCTTAGAAATGAAATGAAACAATGGATGGTTGATATATATAAGAATGAAAAAGCAATAAGACTTGCGAATATGAAGAATGAAATAATTGTTTTTGATGAAGAATTATATAAGGATAACTACAATTGGGGATTATTTTATAGCATAAACGATAAAGAAAAAAACAAGTTATATCCTAAATCTACATATATTATATTTTTAAATCAATTTGAAAAAGAAAATAAAATTAATCAATATTTTATGTTTTCAAGTAAAGAATCATTTGAAAATGCATATAAAGATAATGGTGGTATATTTTCTGAAGAAGAATTAATGGATATTAATTTTAATAAGTTAAAAGATAGAAATTTTATAATGAAATCTAGTAAATCTTATTAGTAAACGCTTTTTGTAAAATTATATTATTGAATTTTTGAATTATTAATTTTTTGTTTACTTTTTAAGAAAACAAAAAAAATAGTGTTATAAAAAAAATAGTAAACATAGTAAGTAAAGTAATTAAATAAATAAAAGAAACGGAGATAGAATTATGGCAAAGACAATAGGTATTGACTTAGGTACAACAAACTCGGTTGTAGCA
>CALUUL010000080.1 GCA_944323945.1 Candidatus Gastranaerophilales bacterium | reverse complement strand
CGGGGGCAGGATTTGAACCTACGACCTTCGGGTTATGAGCCCGACGAGCTACCAGGCTGCTCCACCCCGCGATATTGAATTTTTATATTGGGTGAACTCGCTTAACAACTATATTATCAAATGCTAAATATGAAAAATCAACCCCATGATTTTTTATTTAGAAATTCATCTTCCCTACAATTATTTGTAGGGATAATTGCAAGTACGGCGGACTGAGATGTTTTTAGAATGCCTGCGGCGGCGAAAATAAATCTACGACAGCAAATAAAATCTGTATATATTATAAAATATTATTAAGTATTCTATAAATACCAATAACACTTATTATATCAAGCAAGGAACTAAAACTAAAAAGCCCCTTATGAGCCAACGAGCTACCTAATTACATTATAAACATTATAAACATTTAATATTTACCACAGTTCATTAATAATAATTCAATCTAGAATCCAACATATTCCATTTATTATATAAAAATGCGTTTATTATGTTTATTAGCTTTGTTTTATATGTTTAATTTGTTGATTATATGTTGACAAACAGCATTTATGTGATAAGATGTACATGCCAATTATATTAAGAATTGAGGAGAATAATATATGAAGAAAAACGATTTAAATGAATTAACAAAACAATCAAAACAGACTAGACTATCACAAACATTTTGTCCATTAGCCTCAATTAAAGAAGTTTTACGTATTCCTCAGGCGATAAAAGATAATTTTGCTGGACAACCAACATCTCCTTTGCTTATTGCAGAGTCTTGTGGAATATCTCCAACCAGTTCAAACTGGCGGTCTCTCACAGGAGCATCAGTCGCATATGGTCTTACTAATGGTGGTTACAATTCTAAAAATATCAGTTTGACTGAACTTGGGGAAAGAATTGTCGCTCCATTGATAGAAGGAGATGATTTAATAGCATTAAGAGAGGCTATAATGAAACCAACATTATTTGCTGAAATATATTCTACATATAATGGAAACAAACTTCCCAAAAATAATATTGCCTATAATATTTTGGCTAAAAAGGGTGTATCAAAAGAAAAACAAGAGAATACTTGGCAAATAGTAAAAGATAACGCTACCGAAGCAAAAATATTACGTATAATAAGTGGTAATGAGTACATTTGTCTTGAAGCGAATTCTAATCAAACATCAAAAATGATAGAAAGTGAAACAGACACAGAAAACAATTATGAGGGAAATAATCATGAAGATTTAGCAGTTCCTAATGAATTATTGGAAAAAATGTCTATAGCTGTTCCTACTTGCATAGATAAACCAATCGCAAGCGAGAAAAGGAAACCGAATATCTTCATTTCACATGGAAAAAATAATACAGTTATAGTTGGACAATTAAAAGAACTATTAGCTTATGGACAAATGGAGCCAGTAGTTTCTATTGAAAGAGAAACTACTGCAATACCAGTTCCTGATAAAGTTTTTGATGATATGAGAAGTTGTGATGCAGGTATAATTCATATAGATTTTGAAAATGTGCGCTTAAATAATAGCGAAGAAACTTATGACAGAATAAATGAAAATGTTTTAATTGAAATTGGTGCAGCAATAGCATTATATGCCAAACGAGTAATTTTATTATGTAAAAAAGGTACAACTTTACCTTCAAATTTACAGGGCTTGTATCGTTGTGAGTACGAAGGAAACCAATTAGATTATAATTCTACAATGAAATTATTAAAAACAATTCAAGAATTACGTGAATTAATGTAAATATATTTTATATTTAGCAACAAGAGTCTTTGAAGAACTCTTGTTGCTAAACCACCCTATAAGCCCCTCTCGTTGTGAGACGAGGTTTCTTGGTGGTGGAAATAAGTTTTCCCATTCTGAGATTGCTTGGTTGCTCGCGATAAACGGCATTACGGTCTTGCTCATCGCAAGCCCTTCAGCCTCGGCTCGCAATCCGCTTTTCTCGGTTTGAAAAACCCCGCCTTGGTAAATTCAGATGAGAGTATTCTCAGGTGAATGATGAAAAGTTTTGCGGTGGCGAGGTATAAAGTTACCGAAAAGTTATTTTAATAAAAATGTCCGAATGTATTTATGCGCCAAAGACAACTCTTCTTGGTTTAGTTTATCAAGCATTGAGATTATATCTGTTTTTAGGTCTGTTGTCTCTTGTAAATAGTAAAATTCAAACAAGTCTTTTGGCTCGACTTCAAGAGAAGTTGCAAGCCTTTCAATTAAATCGGCGGATGGGAAATTTTTACCGCTTTCAATACAGCTTATATGTTTATCGTCAACATTCACAAGCTCCGCAAGTTGTGCCTGTGTTAGATTTTTTCTTTTGCGATACTCTTTTATCTTACGTCCGAACAAATTTTTAATATTCATATAAGCCTCACTTTCAATTTTATTAAGTATTTTGACAATTCAGAATGGGAAATGAGGTAAATATTTGACTTAAACTTACTTAATTGATAGAATTTATTACAAGATAGGTAAAATTTGGGCGATTTTATACTTCATTTACAGAAAATAAAGTCGCAGATAGGCAAGAATGGAAAAAGACTATAAGCAAATGTTCAATATTCTTGACGAGTACTTAAAAAACAAAGTGCCCGATATTGACCTCACTATTTTAGAAGCAGTTAATAACCGCAAAAATGGTAAAGTTTTTACTTTTGAAGAACACTTAAAAGGTTTTATTTATGCTCAATTAAGTGCACTGGTTTCTTGGAAAAAGATTAAAGATAATCAAACAAAGTTTGATGAACTGTTTTGTAACTTTGACCGCAAGAAATTACAAGGACAATCCGCTGATTTTTTAATTGAAGAAATTAAAAAGCTCAAATGTTATAGCCCTTATACAACAAAAAATCAAATGCAATCATTAAAAACAAATATTGAAACTTTTGAGAAAATTGAACAAGATTTTGGAAGTATTGAAAAATTTATAACCCACAAAGCGCCCATAAACATTATCAAATTACTTAGCCATTATAATAGTGCCTACAAATTAAAGTATTCAGGCGTTGCTCTTGTGTGTGAATATCTTAGAAATGTTGGCATAGATGTAATTAAACCTGATGTTCATATAAAAAGAATTTTAGGGGCGGAAAGATTAAACATCGTAAAAAGTAAATCTGATTATACAGTTATAGCTGAATGCAAAAAGCTTTCTGATAAAATCGGAATCAGCCAAGTGAAAATAGATTATTTATTATGGAATTACTGCTCAAAAGGCTATGGTGAAGTTTGTACCGCAAAGCCAAAATGCGCAAAGTGTGTTATCAAAGAGTTTTGTCAGCAATAAACATTGTAATTATTTCTCTTTATGCTAAAAATAATACAAAAGGTTATGTATATTATGAAAAAATTTATATTGCTTATGAGCTTATTGATTGGCAGTATTTTAGTTACCTATGCCGATGTTCCAAATGCGGGAGTAGGGGTTGTATTGCAAGAATGCGAAAATAAAGTATGCGTTGGGAATGTCCTGCCATATGGTTCAGCAAATGAGAAAGGATTAAAAATAGGAGATATTGTTGTAGAAATTGATAATATACCTGTTGAAAATCTATCATTAAGAGAAATTCAATCAAGAATGATAGGGAAAAAAGACAGCAATATTTCTTTAAAAGTTTTGCGCAAGGAGGAATATTATCTTTTTTGTTTTAAGAAAACCAAATTAGTGCCATATGGTTTTAACCTTGTAAGAAATTATGAAATTGATAAAATCTTGCCGGTGCAAATTTTTAAAAATGGTGACAGATATACTGTAAAGATGAAATTGCAAGGACAAAATTTATGTTGCGATGTTGTCTATAGAAAAAATGGTGCAAAATATACAAGGAAACTTAATTGTAGAAAAGCCATTGAATATAATAATTATAGGGATGAATATACTTATGCTAGTAGCGGGAATGATATTGAAATTCCTACTGAAACGTGGATTAACTTTGATAAATTGGTATTCAACAAATACAATACTTATTCTATTTGGCATAGTAGTCCTAATCAGATTGTAAAAGATAATAAAGAGTTACAACTGGCAAAAACCTTAAATCCACCTCCACCTAAAAATGGAACTCCTTGCAAAATGGGTTCTATTATTGGTGTTTGGAGAAACGGTTCTTGTATTGTTGATATGACAAGAGGAATGACAAAACAAGAAAAAGAAGATTATTTCAGGGCAAAAGAGTTTGAAGAAGAGTTGGAAAATTATTTAAGAAACAAATAAAATCAATCAAAATAAAGTGGAGCATTGATGGTAAAACTAATTAAGACTATTGTAATTGTTATTATAGGTTTATTGTTGGCGACTTTGTTGGATTGGAAAGGATAAAATAAGTATTAGCGGGGAAATAAAATAAAAAATAGAAAAAGTGTTGTTACAAAATTCCTGTATATAAAAGTATAAGAAGTAGCAAGTTTTAAAAACTTTGAATGATAACATTGAAAACTTGGTGCTAACTTATTTTTAGACATATCTGGTTATAAAAATGTGCAATACTCAAGTATAGTGGTTAGTTGGGGCAGATAAAAAATTTCGTGTAATTTACATATTGTCATAAAAGATTGACGATAATTGGAAAAATTTATACAATTAAAGAGTTAACTGTGGCTTTCGACATGAGCTAACAAAAATGTCCTAGCAGGGTACTAATGCCTGCAAAAGGGTTAAATAATAAATAAGGATGACGAGCAAGACGTCACCAGCTCAACAAGATGATAAACATTTAGAGCCGATAAACCTGATAGTAGGTACAAGGTTGATATTTATGAACAGTTAGCACTTTATCTTGGGAGTTTTAAATATTGCACTTAATCAAAGTTGATTAAGTTTTGTCACTTTATGGAGTACACTCTAAACAGGTGAAATTTTGGTATTTAAAACTCCCTGAATAGACTTAGATTTTGATTTTTCAGTCATTTCAGTGGTGAAGTCTTTACTTCAAACACTCGTTATCCTACAAGTTAAATATGGAGGCTTAAAATGACTGGAACAGGACAAAAAGTAGGGTACATCAGGGTTAGCAGTATTGAACAAAATACCGAAAGTCAAAAATCTATATTAGGTATTGTCGGTATTGACAAGATTTTTGAAGAAAAAATCAGCGGTAAGAACACAGACCGTCCGCAGTTGCAGGCTATGTTGGAGTATGTTAGAGAGGGCGACACGGTTTATGTTAAAGACTTTTCAAGGCTTGCTCGTAACACAAAAGATTTATTAACGATTGTGGAATATCTTACCAATAAAGGTGTTGCACTCAAAAGCATTAAAGAAAATATTGATACTTCAAGCAATTTTGGCAAATTGATGATTACATTTCTTGCCGCCATTTATGAATTTGAGCGTGCAAATCTTTTAGAAAGACAAAAAGACGGTATTGCGCTTGCAAAACAAAAAGGCAAATATAAAGGTCGAAAGAAAGTTGATAAGCCTGCTAATTTCAGCGAGGTTTATCAAAAATGGTTAAAGCGTGAAATTAAATCAATAGCCGCAATTCGTGAGTTGAATATTAGCGAATACGCATTTTACAAATTTATCAAGGAGGAGAATGCAAATGGCTAAAAGAAGGCGCAACGGGGAAGGCTGTTTTCAGAAAAGCACTTGCGGCAGATATATTGAATATCGAGTTACTTATTATGACGAACTTGGTAAAAGAAAGTTAAAAACATTTTCTCGTAAAACAAAAGAAGAATGCTTGCAAGCTTACAAAGAATGGAAAGCAATGCAAGAGGGTAAATGTCCTGATGAGATAAGCGAAAATATTACAGTTGTGCAATGGGCAAATGCTTGGTTTGAAAATTATGTTGTAAATCATGTAAAAGAAACTACCGTTAACGACGATAGAAGTATTTTAGATAAACACATTATTCCTGATTTAGGACACAGACCAATAAAAAGCCTTCATCCACATCGCTTAACCTCATTTTATAACGCTTGTTTGAAAAAAAGTAACGGCAAAGGCGGAACACTTGACCCAAAAACCGTGAAAAATATCAGAGCGGTAATGAATAGAATGCTTAAATGCGCTTGCAGAATTGGTATTTTGAAAGATAATCCGAATGCCTTAGCTCTTTATCCAAAATGCACAAAGAAAGAAACCGAAATTTTAAGTTCGGAAGATTATGACAAACTCATAAAACATTGTATCGAACAAGCTACTCAATGGGATATGTTAATCATTTTCTTCTTATGTGTAGGTGCGAGATTGGGTGAAGCACTAGGATTGCAATGGTCAAAAGTTAATTTTGAAAAGCAGACTATTAGAATTGCTCAACAAATGCAATCAGTACCAAACAAAGATAAAAGCTCAAAATACAAATATACAAAGAAGATTATAGATTCTACTAAAACAAAAAGCTCTAACAGAACTTTGCCAATGTCAAATGATATTGAACGGATACTACGACATGTTAGAAAGTTGCAAGCTATAAACAAAATAGCGCAAGGAGCAAAGTATCATAGAGATTTAGACCTTGTATTTGCACGTGAGGATGGATATTTTATTTGCGATACTACTTTTAGAGCTTTTGTTAATAAACGGTTAGCTGAAGCAGGAATCGAACATCATAAAATTCATTCATTCCGCCATTCTTGCGCTACAAGTTTTTTTGAACAAAAAGCTGATGTTAAAAAGGTGTCAAAGTGGCTCGGACACAGTTGCATTGGAATTACTTTAGATACCTATACGCACGTTTTGCCCCAGCATTTAGAAGAACTTGCAGAGTTGCAAAATGACAGATTTAAAAAAATCTTCAACAGCAACGAAAAGAATATTCCAGATGAAATATTACCAAATAAAGATGATTGGGGCGCATAAAAAATGATAAGTTGCAGGGAAAAAAGATCTATAATTATTGTAGGTCTTCCCTACAATTTAAAACAAAAATTAAGTATTCTATAAACACCAATAACACTTATTATATTAAGCAAGGAAGTAAATCTAAAATGAGTCTTATGAGCCCGACGAGCTACCAGGCTGCTCCACCCCGCGATATTATTCAATTTTTTATTGAGCAGGTACCTCATCG
>CALUUL010000079.1 GCA_944323945.1 Candidatus Gastranaerophilales bacterium | reverse complement strand
GAAGAATTAGTGAAACAAGACACTACTGACGATGGCTTTCTAGACCCAATATTAGTTTCAATTTTAATTGATAAAAAATTACTGTTTAAAGGCGAAAGGGTGTCTGATATTCAAGCAAAAATTCAGAGATTAAAGGAGTAGATATGAGCAAACAAATGAAAATTGATTTATCATCTATTCCAAAAGTTAAAGTTGAGAAAAAGTCAATAAGTAAAAAATGGGAACAAGCATTGCAAGAATATTGCGATAAAGAAAGTTTAACGACTGGTTCAATGACAGGCTATTGTGTTTGTGGGTATATGGAATACTGCGATTTATGTGATGGTTCTGATAAAGATTTGCCTTGTGTAAAAGCAATTTTAAAATTAGCAAAAGAGAAAAACTATAAAATCAATGATAAAGATTTTAATTTTGAAAAGTTATTGGAGGGACTATGAGCGATTTTGACACAAAATTGATTGAAGTAATTACCAAACTTCATATTTATGCAAGCACGCCATTTGGGCATAGTGATAGAGCAAAATTAGATGAAGAGATTGTGTCGCTTATTGCTGATTTGGTTTCAATGAATGCAGAAAAAATTGAACAAGAAGAACAAACATCAATAGACGAGTTAGATTTGTCGGTTAGGTCAAAGAATTTGCTTTTTCGTGGTGGTGTAAAAACGATTGGGGACTTGGAAAATGCTACATTTGATTATATATTACACTTACGAAATATGGGTTTAAAATCAACACTGGAAATATATACGAAACTGGTGGAGTGGAAAGAGAAAAATAAAAGGAGCAGTTATGAAAGAAACAAAAGTGTATGTAGATGAGTTGCCAGAGTATTGTGATGATTGCCCATGTAGTCTGCGTGATAAAGACGACTGTGCATATTGTAATTTATTACACAAAAATATTGGCTATGATTTTGGAAAAAGACCTAAACATTGTCCTTTACAATCACTCAAAACCCACGACCGAGAACTTGTAAAGGAAGTGTGCGAGAAGATTATTAAATTCATAAACGAACTTGCGTGGCAAGATATACAGTATGACGCATTTCAAAGCACCATAGGAGAGTTTAGTGGTTCGACAAGTGCAATTCCTAGATATGCTAAAAAGTATTTCAAATTATGGAAAGAAATGTTCGGTGAAGATTTAGAGAATAAGGGGTAGTTATGAAAGTAGATATTTTTAATACAGATAAAAAATATAATATAATTTATGCTGACCCTCCGTGGCAATTTACTAAACACTTTGTTAATAAAGGAAATGCAAGGAATGTAGAGAAAGAATATTCTACAATGAATAACGATGATATATTTAATTTACCTATAAATAAGATAATTAAAGAAAACAGCATATTATTTTTATGGGCTACAAGTCCTAAATTACATATTGCTATTGAGTGTATAAAAAGATGGGGATTTGACTATAAAACTTGTGGTTTTGTATGGGTAAAGAAAAATAAAAAATCTAATACTAAA
Organism: Candidatus Gastranaerophilales bacterium; assembly: GCA_944323945.1. The sequence continues at coordinate 5,540 of CALUUL010000079.1, read as the reverse complement.
TTTTGGGGTATGGGATTTTATACTAGGCAAAATGCAGAATTTTGTTTGATTGCAACCAAAGGTAAAGGATTAAAAAGATTGAATAATGCTATTCATCAGATAATAGAAATGCCAATAGAAAAGCATAGTAAAAAACCTGATATTATTAGAGATAATATAGTAAAATTATATGGAGATTTGCCACGCATTGAGTTATTTGCGAGACAACAAGCAGATGGTTGGGACTGTTGGGGGAATGAATGTTAAAGAATACTCATAGAAAAATTAAAATTTGCAAAAGGAGTTTGAAAAGTGAGTAATATAGTCAAATTGAAAACTTACAGATATGAAATTGATTGGTCTTATGAATATGAAGTTGAAATAAATGTTGACGAATATGTTTATTTTACAGTTGATTGGCGTGGTGAGAGAAGCTGGCATCTTATAGGACATAAGGTTGACGAAAATCATAATTGGTCTGAGAAAGAATTGTCATACGATTGGTGTTTTCTTAGAGATATTGCAGACTTTATAGCAAGAGTAAACAATATAAAAGATAAATTTGGTAATACAAGATGCAGCGTTTCTGACTTTAGGAATTTGCACTATAGTGAGGGGTTTTATAAAGAACTTGGGCAACTCCTTAAAATAGTAGACCAAATACAAAAGGAGTTTGAAGATGAATAATTGTGATTTACTTTGCGAAATAGAAAAACTGTCAAACCATATTGAATGTTTAGAATATGAAAAATGGGATGTTATGTGGCAAAATGGTAAATATAAAGAACAATTAAAGAATAAAAAAGATAAAATAAAAAAACTTAAAAAACAACTCGACCAGCAAAAAGCAATGTGGAATGAGTTGAAAGAGTGGTTGGAAGAAGAAATCAAGGAAAATCAAGTTTTAATTGACCCTTATTGTAAAGAAATTGAACAAGTATTTATTGCTGGTGGATTAGCAAGATTATCCGAAATTCAAAAGCAAATGCAAGAGTTGGAGGGAGAAGATGAGTAAGTGTATTAAATGTGGTAGAGAATTGACATCAGCAGAAATTCCAGAGTTTTATAATGGTATGTGTGAAATAATTAAGTTAAAAGGATAATAAAAATGAATGAAAGTAAAAGTTTTAAAAAGGTACTAAAGTTACTAAATAAATTATCCGATAATGAATTGATGGATATTGACAGAAGAATAAACGATTACAAGGATGAGCTTGAAAAAAGCAAAGAAAGAATTTTTTATACAAATAACAAGCCTAAACGATGCCTAGATTGTCCGTTTATTGAGGGATGGATGATAAACAATAAACCTCGATATCAATGTAAAATTTATCACACATTTGCAGGTTTTACTAATGCAGATATAGTTCAAGATGTATGTCCGTTAAAATCTATAAAAGTAGAGGATAAAAAAGATGAGTAAGAAAACATTTATACACGCAGAAAACAATAATAAAATTTTATCTTCAAATGAAGTAAGATTGTATGTTCCACCTGAACCTGAAAAAATGAAAGTTATTATTTGGGGTAAAGAATTATGCAATGGTGCTGAGTGGTATGATTTTCTAAAATGCGTAGAAGAAAAGACGAGAGAAAATGACAAACTCAAACAACAACTTGTTGAAAAAGATAAAGAGATTGAAAAACTAAAACAACAATATACTATTTTAGAAAATGAGAATGGTAAACTCACAACAGAGTTAATTATGGGCAAATATAAAAAGGCACAAAAGGAAGTGTCTTTTGGAAAGCAACTCGCAATTCAGAAACTTGAAGAAGTAAAAGTTAATTTAAAAGATAGAATTACAATGATGAGCAACGAAGAACATTCTTACTTGCAAAAAGTTGTTATTTGGTATGATATTTGTAATCAGGTAAATAAACAAATCAAAGAGTTAAAAGGAGAAAGAGATGTTAAAGATTAAAGATAATATATGTTTAGAAGAACTTAAAAAGTTTGGGTTTAATTATGTTGATGAATTTGAAGTTGATGATGCAATATACATTAAAGAAATTCAAGGTTTTGATAATGGAAGCATTAAAATAATAATTGATGAAAATTCTAGATTTATAGAAATAATGTCATTTAGTGATGAGCCTAGACATTCTTCAATATTACAGAACCTAGACATTCTATACGACCTAATCACATCTGGTATGGTAGAAAAGGTGGTGGAAGATGAGTAAGTATTGGTTTGCTAATGAGAAGCAGAAAAAAGCAGTAGTTCCATTTAAACATTTTTCAGAAGAGAAAGCCAGATTATATAGGCTAGAAGATGACAATATAAGATTTAAACAAAAGGTTTTAGATGCTTGGCAGGCTCAAAATAATATTTTAGGACTTTTAACAACTATGACACTTGCTTGTAGAAGTAATAAAACAATTAGATTAGATGAAGAAGATTGTAAGTTCTTATATGACATAGCAAGCGGGCGAGTTCAATTAGACTTTTCAAAATTAGATGAGGTGGGAAATGAGTAAGACAGAGTATGCGTGGGTTATTCAGAGAGATGACGGAAAATATCTACAAAGAATATTTATAAATAAATATGGAACAAAGGTTTGTTCGTTTACTGATAAAGAGAACATATCACAATTATTTACAAATTATGAAAAAGCACTATTAAAACTAGATGAATTAGATAACTGTGCAATCATAAGTATAAAAAGACCAATATTCAACCGTGGTTTTGCAAAGTCGATCCATAATGGTAGAAGAGACAGGTTATACCCAATATGGGAGGAAATAAAACAAAGATGTTTTAACTCTAATAATAAATCTTATAAAGATTATGGGGGTCGTGGCATAACTATGTGTAAAGAATGGTTAAATTATGGAGTATTTAGAGATTGGGCTTTAGAAAATGGCTATAACCCCAATGCAAAAAGATTTGAAAATTTGATAGACCGAATTGATAATAATGGCAATTATGAACCTAGTAATTGTCGTTGGGTAGATAGAAAAACCCAAAATAATAATAAAAGAAATAGTATAAAAATCACATATAATGGCGAAACTCATACATTGATTGAATGGGCGAAAAAACTTGATATAAATAAACAAACTTTATATGGTAGATTAAGAAGGTCAAATTATAATGCTGAAAAAGCATTTTTGGCTAACAGATATGAAAGAATTTCGATAGTAGGAGAAGATGATGAGTGAAGAAGAATACAATAATTTAATAGAACAATATTCAAATGCTGTTGATGAATTGCACAAAGATCTAATCAATATAATAGAAGAATTAGAAAAACAACTCGACCAAGCGAACGAAAGGCTTAATGAACATAACGAATACTTTAAGGCGTTTAATTGCAAAGACTTTGAAGAATCCCAAGAATTTATTAGTTCATTTATGCTAACGCCACACGAAGAACAGACACTTATTCAAGACTTGCAAAATCAATTAAACCAAGCGAACGAAAGGCTGAAAGGTGCGATAATACCACGATATAAAATAGGAACAAAGTTGTATATGATACCAACCGAATTTAACAGGCTTAAAGGAATAAAAGATTATGAATTATTAAGTATTTCATTAAGTTCTATTGGGCTTCGATATGATTTAAGTTTAAACAAAAAAGAAAAAGGTGTTGAACCATTTTATTGTGCAAGTGAAGATATGTTCGGACAGTCAATATTTTCAACTCTCGAAGAAGCCGAGAAAAAACTACAAGAACTGCGAGGTGGGAAATGAGAAAAATAGTATTTAGAATAAAGGACATTGATATTTGGTATTATGGTTTTCCATTAAGGGAAGTAAGACACGAAGATTTATATATTCCATTTCAAGGTGAAGATGAAAACGGAAATAGTTTTTATTCTATTTCTGTGGATGTTAAAACACTAGGTCAATTCACTGGGCTTTGCGACAAGAATGGCAAAGAGATTTACGAAGGCGATATTGTTCATTGTTGGGATACAATAGCAAAATGTGAAATTTGGGCAGTTGTTGAATTTGGAAATCCTAATGCAGAATATACTTGGGGTTGGCAATTACGAAAAATAAATGGCAGTAAAGGTGTTAATCTTGATATTTTATGTTGGGTGGAATGTGAAGAAACAAATGCTTACTGTGAAATCATAGGCAATATCTATGACAACCCAGAGTTGTTAAAAGGAGAATGATATGGCAGAAAATAAAGATTTAGGGTTTGGAGTTATTGAAACAACGAAAACCCCATTTTATAAACAAGGCTGGGTATGTCCGAAGTGCGGAAGTGTAATGTCGCCAAATCAACCTTATTGCATATTTTGTCAGTCAAACAATATAAGAGATATACAGGTTACTTGTACAGGGGTAAAACCAACCATAGATACAAACAATAAATCAATTAGTGAGGTGATGAAAGATGAAACCACTTAAAGAATATATAAAGTTGCAATCTTTATCTGGCAAAACAGATATGGAAATTATACAGGATTATTTGGTTGATAACAGTCTAGAAAGCGTAGCATTGTCAATTATACCAACATTAGCACAAAGGCAATTAGACAAAATACAGGGGAGACTTGCTTATGCACAATCTAACATACCTCTTATGTTTACAATGCCATTAAAAGGATTAGATAAAGATACACAATATAATTTAGTAATGATAGAACAATGTTGTGCTCTCAGTATAGACTTTGCAAAAGCATACCCAAGTATATTTGAATGGGCAAAGAAAACAATACCAACGTTAGAATTACCAGAATGTTTCTTTATGCCTACACTTAACTACCTTGCAAAGTGGGGAATATATTTTAAAGGTAGAGAACATTTAGGGAAGAAACAATATTTACTTGATGATAAATGGTGGGAGGATTAAAATGGAAGATACAAATAAATATTTAATATTAACCGAAAACGATGGAAGATATAAAGTGTCAGCAAATACTTGGCAAGAAGCATTAATAAAATATTATAAATATTGTGGGACTTATGGAGAAGTAAATGTAGAAGATTTTATAAAATTAATTCAAACAAGAAATTCATCTGAAAGCATAAAACTAATTAACTATTTACAACAACATGATGATGATATTGAATGCTTTTTTAGAATTGGCGGGGAGTTTTTCCTAGGTAATATAGTAGATCTTGATAATAAGGAGGATAATACAAATGTTACAAATAAATGATAGATTAAGAATAAGAAGGTCAGATGATAAAAATCTTGTGATTGAAGAATATAACGACAAGATTGTAAATCCTAGAACAAAAGAAATAACTTCAGGTTGGCAATGGTATGGTTATTATGGGGATTTAAAAGCAGCTCTTAATGGAGTGTTAAAAAAAGAACTCATGGATAGTGTGAAAGAAGAATTGCAAATTAAAGATATAATTACACGAATTGAAAAAGTCGAAAATGATATAAAAAATATGAAAGAAATTAAATTAAAGGAGGATAAATAAATGGCACCAGCGTGGGTATTTTTAATAGTATTTGCAGTAGTTCTTATTATAGGTATTATATTATATTTTGCTACTAATTTTGAAAATACAGGATTAGCACTCATTTTTATAGCAGGTGTTGCAGTATGCATTTGCTTAGCGGTTGGAATAATACAGACAGT
>CALUUL010000078.1 GCA_944323945.1 Candidatus Gastranaerophilales bacterium | reverse complement strand
ATGGGGTGTCGCCAAGTGGTAAGGCATCGGCTTTTGGTGCCGACATTCGTTGGTTCGAATCCAGCCACCCCAGCCAAACAGCTTATAAGACCTTGTTTTTACAAGGTCTTTTTTTTATTGGGCTTTGCCATATTCCTTGTGATGCGAACTGTGCCACAACTATGCACCACAAGGGGGTAAAATGAACGGTCACCATTGGCTTATGAGAAGGAACAGGGTCTATTACATTAGGGCTCGGATACCTAACTATTTGATATACCTAATAAAAACAACTGAATTGCGTTATTCTCTAAAAACGCACAACTATTACGAAGCACTTGAAAAACTCCCAAAAGAAAGTTATAAAATTAACTTAAAAATCAACTTTTTAAGGGGCGTTGATATGAGAATCAAAAAAGGCGAACTCATTTTAAGTGATGAAGACATAGATAGATTAGTTATCCACAAGTTGAAACAGATTGAAGATGTTTTTGAAAATCATTATGAGGAAATCGCTAATCGCCAATATGATATTTCTGCCCTCTCCTTTTATAATCATTGCGATGGTGGAGCACCAACACCCAACGCAGAATTAGACACCATAGAAATTTTTATCAAAGAATATTTTAAAGATTTGAAATCAGATAAAAGAACTCACTTATCAATCATTAAAGAAATTGGAAGAATTGAAAAATCTGAAATTCCTATAATTGCAAATAAATTAAATCCTGCTGAATGGGTTACAAAAACAAAAACAGCATTTAAAGGCGTTGATAAGTATATTACAGATAAATCAGAGTGCATTGCAGAGGACATTGAATTTAACAAAAGCATAAATCCGCGTGTAATACGCTGTCTCAAAGCAATAGACACAGAGAAAAATGATAAAGCCCTATCATCCGGAGCTCAAACACCATGGACAAAGGTCTTTAAAGAATTTGCAAGATACAAAAGCAATCACAAGGGCACAAAAGAAAACACCATTATTCAAAATCGCGTTTGCCTTGACACGATTTTTGAAATTATCGGAAAAGAGTATATAGAAAATATAACCTACAAAGATTGCCAGAAGGTCTGTGACAACATTTACAACTTGCCAAGGAAGTGGAGAGAGAAATACAAGAATAAACCGCTCAAAGAAGTATTAGAACAAGATAATCAAGATAAAATATCCATAACATCAGTTAAGAAATATTTGAGAGCATTTAAAGAGTTTATGCTGTTTTGCAAACAACGGCACTATATCCCAGAAAGTTTAAATGATGATGTTTTGATTCCAAAACGCAAGGAGAGCGTTAAGGTTGATGGTTTTACAAATGATGAATTGAAATTGATATTTAATCCCTCATTTTATCCGAGAAAAGATAATATATATCATCCTTGTCGCTATTGGATACCTCTTATTGCTCTTTATTCTGGTATGCGATTAAATGAAATATGCCAGTTATATGTTGATGATGTAAAATATAATAATATATGGTATTTTTCTCTAACTGATGAAAGAGAATTACAACACTTGAAAAATGAACAATCTAAACGCGATATACCTGTTCATCCTAAATTGATTGAATTAGGATTTATAAATTATGTAAAAGAAGTTAGAAAATATAAGAAAGAAAGATTATTTTATACACTACAATATTCAAAAAAGAATCATTTTTCTAATGCCGTAAGCGGATGGTTTGCAAGATATTTAAAATCTTTGAATATTGAAGGTAGAAATAAAGTATTTCATAGTTTTCGCCAGTTAGTTAAACCAATGTTAAGAGATGCAGGAATAGGACAAGAATATCAAAATGCTATTTGTGGATGGTCTTCAAATGATATTGGCGAACGTGTTTATGGTGGCAAAGTTCCAATAAAAAAACTCTATGAAGAAATTTGCAAATTACAATATCCATTTTTAGATAAGAATTTAGAAGAAATAAAGAAATTAAATGAAAAATAAGGGGGAATTTGTCCCCCTCATTATTATTAAAAAGTATTATTCAGCAACTTTTGTTTTAGCTGATTTTTTTGATTTTGTAGATTTTTTACTTGATGAACTTGTATTTTTTGATTTTTTATCAATGTAATTTTCAATTTCTTTTTTGAAGAAATCAGTTTCAACTTTATTTTTTAAGTCGTTCAATAATTGTTTAGCATCATATTTCCCTTTGAGAACGGTATTTTTCCAGATTGGGAAAGTTCCACATCTTAAAATAATAGCGGTGTAGTCATCAACATCTTTCAAAATTCTAACCGTTGGAGAAAGAGTTTTACCATTGTTTTTATTCTCATAATAATCAAGATTGGTTTTGATAGTAGATAAGATTTTCTCTTTTACAGTTTCCATTTTTTTATTTTTAGCAACCATATTAGCGGTTTTATCGCTCCAGCCCTGATATTCAATAGTTACTGATGATGATTTGCTTATATTTGCTTGATTTTCAGCCATTTTATAAACTCCTTGATTGTTATAAATTTGATATAAAATTGTATAATAATTGTTTTTAATTGTATTTTATTTGTATTATAATCTTATAATTTAATTAAAAACAAGTTAAATATGTTTATTGTTTATATCTACTTTTTATATAATTCATATTTCTAATTGTAATCATCATATAATATCATTTTATGTTTTTTGTAGTTTTGTTATTGGTAATATTAAAGCATACTTCAATATTACCTTAAAAACATATCAAAAAAAGTAATATTAAGGTAATATTTGTATTGACTTTTGAAAAGTAAATTGTATATTAAGACTATAATATTACTTTTAAGGGGTTAGAAAATGAAATTTTTATATGCACGAGTTTCTTCAAATGATGGTTCGCAAAAAATCGATAGACAAACAACTGAAATTGAAAAATATGATGAAGTATTTGAAGATTATGCTTCTGGTGGTTCAACTAATCGCCCAAGATTACAAGAAATGTTGAAATGGATTAGAAAAGGTGATGTTGTTGAAGTTCATTCTATTGACCGCTTGGCTCGTAATATAAATGATTTATTACAAATTGTAAAAACTATTACAGAAGAAAGACACGCTGAAATTTATTTTATTAAGGAAAATTTGCGTTTTACAGATGATACAAATAATCCCTTTAATAAATTAACACTTCAAATTATCGGTTCTATTGCCGAGTTTGAAAGAAATATGATTAAAATGCGTCAAAAAGAAGGAATTGCCATCGCCAAAGAGAAAGGTGTTTATTCAAAAGAGCGTTGCAAAAAATTATCATTATCAAAAATTGAAGAATTGAAAAAAGATATTGCTGATAAAGTAAAGGTTAGTGATATTTGTAAAAAATATGGAATAACAAAACCGACATTTTATAGATATAAAGAGCAATATCAATTATAGTCATTAAAAAATAACAAGAAAAATAAATTTCTTGTTATTTTTTTTACAATTTTAATAATAAGAAATTACATATTCCACCCCATACGGTTTATAAAACGCCTTAAAGTTATTTTTTGCACACCCATAATTCTGGCTATTTGGGCTTTGGGGACTTTTTTATCTAATAAATCTTTTATCCTTTTAGCATTTTTTGATAATTTAAGTTTTTTTGATTCAGCACCAAAAGGTCTGCCAAGTTTTATTCCTGCAGCTTTTTTAGTTTCAAGAGAGCATTTAGTTCTTTGGCTAATTAGATTGCGTTCAATTTCACTACTTAAACCAAATGCAAAAGCTAAAACCTTACTTTGTATATCATTACCTAAATGATAATTTTCTTTAATTGTTATCACTTGGCAATTTTTTGTTAAACAAGTTTGTAGTATTCCCATTACTTCAAGCAATGAGCGACCTAATCTTGATATTTCAGTTGTTATAAGTATGCTTCCTTCTTGCAATTCATCAAGTAATTGTCCTAATTGTCGTTTTCTTAATTCTTTTCGGCTTGATATGCTTTCTTCTACCCATTTATCAATTTTTAGATTATGCTTTTTAGCATATTCTTTAATTTCATATTCTTGATGTTCATAGATTTGTTTGCCGGTGCTTTTTCTTATATATGCAATTATCATTTTAATTCCTTTTACTTTATTTATCGGAATTTCAATGAGTTGATATAAAATAAAGGTGCATAATAATTGAACAATAAAATCAACCCCTTTTTTATAGTTATTTACTTTATTTTTCTTTACTCATTTTTAATTATTAAATTTGTTAAAAACCCAATAAACCCAAGGAATTTAACGAGTTGATAGGTATAAGATAATAATTTTTTTTCTTTTTGCATTAAAAGAGGAACATAATTGTTGGTTTGTGTATCCTGATAAAAACATTTATTTTTTATCAGATGTAAAATGAGTAAAACCTGTGCATTTTTTGGAAATGATTATATTTGGTCTAAACCTGAAATTATTGAACAAATAAAAGAACAGGTTTTATTCTTGATAAAAAATAATGATGTTAAAACCTTTTTAGTTGGTCAAAAAGGGGCTTATGAAAATGATGCCTATAATTCTGTTTTGCAGATAAAACAACAATATAACAATATTAAAATCGTATTGGTTGTTGCAAGTATGCTAGAAGTTAATAGAGAAGGAAGACCTTTTGATGATTTTATATTTCCTGATGAAATAAACTTTCATAATAAAAGATGGTGTATAGTATATCGCAATAATTGGATTATTGAAAATTCAGATTTCATTATTGCATATAATCAGTATGAAGGTCGTGCTTTTGATATTTGCAAAAAGGCAAAAAATAAAGGTGTTACGGTAATTGAACTTACTGAAATTTATAAGGAGTAAATGATATGGCAAAATTTTATAAAAGTTCAATTTTTTTAATGATGATTAGCATATTATGTAGTTGTGATAATACAGATTCTTTACCTAAAAATTTTAATAATAAAGAAAAGGATTTTTATTGTGCCGGTATTTTTGGACAAGTTGCTCATATTCAAAAACTTTATGCCAATAAAGATATGTCTGGCTTTTTAAATACTATTGGCAATTTGCTTGATAGAAAATATGGTCTTGATTCTTCTCCACAAATAAAATCTATTGTGCAACAAGGTGTAAATGAAATAAGTTATTATTGCCGTGATAATGCTCCATCTTATGAACAAAACAAATGCCAGATGATGTTAAATGACTGTCTAGAACGCATGAAGAATTTATCGCAAACTAATAATTAAAATTATGCAATTTGAGTTATGAAAAATGAAGAATGAAAAGTTAAAAAAATGTAATGAGTTAAAAGAAAAAGAAGTTACCTCAGAAGAAAATTTTAACCAAAAGAGAGAAAAATATTTAAGTGATATTTCAGATTCTTCAACAACAAATAATTCTGGTAATGGTTTTCAAAATATACTCTTAATAATCTTTTTTTGGATACTAATTTCAGGTATAGTAACAAGCAATAATTCGAATAAAAATAATGGCTATTGTGGCAAATATAATACTTTTTACGGTAGTGCTTTTAGCGGAGGTTGGATAACCACATTTGACGGTATTACAATTTATATTGAATTCCCAAATGAATATATAGATAAAGAATGGTCAAAATATGATAAACAAAATATATGTATAAGAGGAAATGTTGAGAGGACTCCTCAACAAGGAAATCAACCTGATGTCTATACAATATACAATCCACATTTTAATGGTTATGCAGATTAAACTTCAATAACTGTATATTTCCCGTTATCATATTTTATAATAGCGTAATTTCTTTTGTTAATGGCTTGGAAGACAACAATCCAAGCCCAATTTTGATTAAATACAATTTTACCATCGCTTTGGATATATGAATATTTTTTATTATGTGTCATTAGTTGCTGATATGCTCTGATTATTTCCATTTTCAATCCTTAATTTTTTTTATAAAAATCAAAATTCATCAATTAACAAAAATTAAAAGTAGGGTTTAATTATAGATATTTAAGCAATTTTTGAGTGATTATTTGATTACCTTTGTTAATGAGAATATCTAAATAATTGCTGATGGTGTATTTGTCTTCATAAATTGGCTGAATTTGAATAAGATTTTGGACAAGGCGGTGCAATATGTTAATCGGTGGTTGTCTTTTTTCACAGATTATTACACCTAAATAATCTTGGCTTTTTTCTAAAAATTGTTGGCTGAATTGCCTTTGGCTTTTTACTATGCCTAATTTTTGTAAATATTGGCAACATTCTTTGATAAATTCGGCATCTTCTTCTTGTTCAATATTATAGCGTTTTGTTCTGGCTTGTCTTAATTCGTCATTGTTTTTAGCTTTTTTATCTTTTAATGCCTTTTTTAAGCTCTCTGGTGAGGTATATTTTAATTTGTCGTTGATTGCCTTGTTATCTTTCATTATTGATTCTATGCGGTTATTTATGGTGTTTTTCTCTAAATTCATTTATTCTCCTTTTTATGTATTTATCAATTAAAATCTGTAATTGGCAAATATAGGTCTGAATTTGTTGTGATAGATTGCCCTTCTTTAAGGCAATAAAAATAAACATTTTGCTCGTCATATTTGCCAGATTTGATAATCTGGCAATCTGTGGTTAGCGATGGATAAATGTTTTTAAGCTCATTACTTAAAAAGTGGTGTAGTTCTTTGACTTTGTTTAGTGGCAAATCAATGATGATATGTAAATGTGGTTGCTTGAAGTCCCTAGACCCTACTTCTTGAAATACACCTATTTGATATTGTTTGTCTTTGTGTTTATAATAGCGTGAGCCAAGTGTTTTTCTATAATATTTTTGAAGTGATTTTCTAAAATTTATCATTAAATTTCTTTGTGATAAATTTTCTATATGTGGGTTAAATGTCATAAATATTTTCATAATAATTTCCTTTGGGTAATAGTTAATAATAGCGATGGTTTATCGCTTGTTTGTAGTTTTATTTGAAGATTTATTTAGATGGGCGAATAAACAACACCATCGCTATAAATCTTTTATTGTGGGAATATCTGCTGATGATTGATATTCCCTAAAATCATCAGCACAGAGATATTTTACTTCATATTCTTGCCAAAATACAAAAATAAAATACTCAATTTTATTTATTCGTTAGCAATTAAATTTTGTAATTGTGGAATTTTATATTGAAAAATACTTGACAACCTAAACCCATCTTGTTAAATGGTGCCGAACTATGCGTCACAAGATAGCATAAGAAAACGGGTCTAAAATAAATTTTTTGGCTGATTTTCAAAAGGTTAAAGACTCAAACAAAGAGCTTCCAGCCACCCCAGCCACAGAATACAAACCGTCAGAAATGACGGTTTTTTCTTTATATATCAAGTAGTTATACTGGTTCGGATGTTTAAAAGTCAAAATAGGCTTTTTTTGAGCAACATCCGAACTTTTTTGATTTTCAATCTAGAT
>CALUUL010000077.1 GCA_944323945.1 Candidatus Gastranaerophilales bacterium | reverse complement strand
TATAAAACAACCCTCTTACCTAAAAACTCATCTAAATTATATGTTTGCTCAACCCCGTTTTCATTAATACCTAATATGTTCATTTCGTTTCCTTTTAACTAATTATCTTATTTTATAAAATAACGTATACACTATTATGTATATAATTTCAAGTAAAAGTAAACTCTACTTATAGCTCCAATTTATTTACGAGGTTTAGGAGTTCTTCGACTTTGGCGACAATTCGCTTTTGTTCTGCAAGTGGGGGGAGGGGGATTAATATTGTTCTTGTTTTTTCTACTCCAAGTTCTGTTTGTTTCGTGGTTTTTGCACCTTTTGCTTCATTAATCTGATTTTGTCCAATATTACTATTTAACAAAATCTGATAATAAGAATTTAAACATAAAATTGGACGAATTAATAAAACATGGGAGTCATATCCTAATCCAACAATATTTTGAGATGCAGTACTACATCTTCCAATAGTACCTTCCCCAGTTGAATTAATTAATAAATCATAGATTTTAATTAACTTGTCATTACTAAACCTTTCAAAAGATTCTTTTGAAACAGTTTTACAAAATTGATTTTCTATACTTCCCCATTTTATACATTTTTGGTTTATAAATTTATAATTGGAATTCAATTCGTATTTGGGACCAAGTCCTCTATAAATTTGAGCAATTTCGCCAAGTCTTACCCATTGCCAACCTTGAGGAAGGTCGTATGGGATTTCATCTTGGGTGATTGGTGGGAGTGGTTTTTCTTTTTTGATTTTGCCTTCTTTTATCACTTGTTCTTTTTCAGCTTTTATACGTTTTAGAAGTTCAGATGCAGGTTCATCTTGAGAATTCTGTTCGACAAGTTTTCCTTGCACTGCATATTGCAAAATTGATTGGTGGATTTGTTTTGGCAATTTTTGATTCATTTCTGATAAAATTTCTTCATTTTTGCCATATTCATCAACCAAAGGCAAAATCTCTTCCAACTTTTCTACAATCCTCTTTTGTTCTGCTAGTGGTGGGAGAGGTATAACTAATGGATATATTTTTTTCCCAGAAACGACAGGTTGCGCCGTTGCATTATCGTTTTTTCCTAAATCAAAAAAAATTAAAAGCCATTGTAGAAATTTAATATCAATATTCTTTTCTGAAAATTGCGTAATAAATGCATTATCTGTAACCCAAGCTTTCCCTTTGCTTAAATGTACACAACCACAATAAAATCCAACTCTTCCAATTATTAATGTTGGCTTATCTATTAGGTATTCATCATGATAACCATTTATCCCATTTCCTCCATAAACAGGCACTTTACCATTTTTATTCATTTTTTCCGCAGGTAAGAAATTTCCAGAAGATATTTTTATAATATCTCCCAGCCTCACCCACTCCCAACCCTGTGGAAGGTCGTATGGGATTTCATCTTTGGTGATTTTTGGGAGTGGTTTTTCTTTTTTGATTTTGCCGTCTTTTATGAGTTGTTCTTTTTCTGCTTTTATTCGTTTTAAAAGCTCTGATGCAGGCTCATCATTTGGGTCTTGTGCCACCAATTTCCCTTGCATTGTATATTGTAATATTGATTTTTTAAGAGTATCAGCTTTCATTTGTTGGCTTCTCCTCTTTATTTTTCTTGTTTACAAATTTGCAATTCTCTGGTAGTTGGAAAAAAATTTTTAACCATTTAAACCAATGTCTAATTCTTCTAATGATATAGCAAATTGTACAACCAAACCTACTTTGTCCTGCCCAACATCTTTCTAAATTTTGTTGGTATAGCATTATTTCTTTATACTTATCAGATTTAAGTAAATCTTTTAATTCATCATTTTCTTCTAATTTTAAACTTTTAAAAATTTCTTCTATATTCTCTATACAACCAAAATTTAAATATTTAGATTGAAGTACATTTAAATTTTTAAGTATAAAATATAATCTCAATAATAATTCATTAGTAACATTTTCTAAATTTTCAAAACTTGAAATGTATGTTTTATCATCAAATACATAACTTTCTTTGTATAGAATTTTCGAGTGTATATCATTTTTAATAAAGTCATTATATGTGTTAATTACTTGTTTTAATAATTGATATAATGCATTTGTTTTGTTCAATAAACCGGATAAATAGCAGTTAAAACTGTCAAGAATGATATATTCTTTATAATCAAGATCAAACTCATTTTTTGGAATATAAACACCTGAAATGAAAGATTGTATATTTTCTTTTTCTAAATTTTTTCTTATGGGATCAATAACTTCTCTTTTATAAATTAGGATATCGTTAAAAGCAAAAGAAGCAATGTAATTGACAAAAGCTACTTTTTGTACTAGTTCTTTTTTTGAATCTTCTGTTTTCATTTTTTTACTTGCAAAATATGTCATTAAACCACCAAGTAAAACTGAAAGAATTGTTTTATAAAAATCAAACCAATCTACAGAATTTGTTTTTTGTCCAATATTCACAACAACATCAGATATATTAATCGGCATTGACGCCTCCAATCATAGCTTTGATTTGATTCAAGATATCATCAATATTTTTATCAACCTCTGCTCGTTTTTCTTGGTATTTTTGCAAAAGTTCCATTGGTGGCAAGATTTCTTCTTCCTCATAAGGATAGCCACACAAATCAAGGTTATAGTTTCTTTCTTGGATTTCTTGAATGGAATATTTTTTAGCTTTATCAAAACCGTCAATATTGATTTCTTTTCTATCGTTCCACCATTCTACAACTTCTTTAAAGTGTTCTTTTTTCATTGGTTTTGTTTTAGAAAAGTTCTTATACCCATCTGGCATATCAAGTCTATAAAACCAAGTTTCTTTAGTTGGTTCACCTTTTGTAAAGAATAAAAGGTTTGTATTAATTGATGTGTATGGAGCAAAAACACTCTTTGGAAGTCTTATAATTGTATGCAAATTGCATTCTTGCATAAGTTTTTCTTTTATTCTTGTTTTTACACCTTCGCCAAATAGTGCTCCATCAGGAAGAACTATTCCAACTCTGCCTTGAGGTTTTAGTTTTGCAATAATGTAGAGCAAAAATAAATCTGCTGTTTCTTTTGTTCTATAAGCTGCAGGGAAATTTGTTTCAATCCCGTCTTCTTCAACTCCGCCAAAAGGTGGGTTTGTAACAATGCAATTTACTCTATCAGCAGGGGAAATATTATTAATCGGTTTTGATAGGGTATTATCTCTTTTTATGTTTATAGGAGTATCAATTCCGTGCAAAATCATATTTGTTGTGCATAATTGGTGCGGAAGAGGTTTCTTCTCTATCCCGAATATAGAGTTATTAAGGATTTCACCTTCTTTTGTTGTATCTGTTTGTTTTTTCAAGTGTTCTATTGCACAAGCAAGAAATCCTCCTGTACCGCAAGCTGGGTCTAGGATAGTTTCGCCAAGTTTTGGGTCAACCATATCGACAATAAATTGAGTTACGGCTCTTGGGGTATAATATTCACCTGCATTACCTGCAGATTGAAGGCTTTGCAATAGTTGTTCATAAATATCATTAAAAAGGTGCCTATCTTCACTTGAATTAAAGTCAATTTCATTGATTTTATTAATAACTTGTCTTAGTAGCGTCCCTGATTTCATGTAATTATAAGTATCTTGAAAAATGTTCCTTATAATCAATGCTTGCTTATTTGAATCGTTTTCAAGGTTTTGCAGATACGGAAACAGATCATTATTAATAAAATCTATTAAATCATCACCAGTTAAGCCTTCATCATCTTTAGCCCAATTTTGCCAACGATATTTTTCATCAAGTGGAGATTTATAATCATCTTTCATAATCTCTGCTTCATCTTCTTTATCAGCAAAGATTTTTAAAAACAGCATCCAAACGATTTGCGATAGTCTTTGTGCATCACCGTCAACGCCTGTATCTTTTCGCATTATGTCTTGTATTGATTTTATTACACTTGATATATTTGGCATTTAGTTATCCTCTAGTTGTAAAATTTATAAATATTTTGCTCACATAATTTTTTTGCATTATTTAATTTATTTAATAATTTTTCATATTCTTGTGTATAAGAAATATTACCATCATTTTCTTGAATTGGTGCATATTCATCCCAAAAGTTTTCATAGCTAAAACAAAAACTAAGCCAATTATTATCTGTTTTAAAGGTTTCTTTGGTATATTTTTCAAGAATTGTTTTAAAATACATCAGATTGTTTAAAAATTCTGTTTCAGCATTCTTTTCTATTAACTTATATTCATATAATATTATATTTATTTCTTCCAATAGTTTTTCTAATATATATCTAGTTTCTTGTTCATTAGATATTAGTTCATAATTATGTAATAATTTTAAAAACTCATCAATTGTTTTTATATAATTTCTATTAATTCTATAAATCTTTTTTAATTTAATTTCTTTTTTCCAAGAGTTTAAAGCACTACCTGCAAATACAGCCATGGCAATTGTTGCAAGTGCCATTACTAACGTTGATATTGCAGTTACCGCAGACCATATAATATTCCAATCTATTTCCATCTAAGCAACTCCATCATCGCTAAAGAGTTCTTTTTCAAGCTCTTTAATTGCTTCTTCGTATTTAGCCTTTCCGCCGAATTCTTTGATTATCTCCACAGGTGTTCCGATTTCATCAAAAGGTTGGAAATATAAAATTTCTCTATTTTCAATTTCTTCAATGCCACCATCAGAGAATTTATCAATCAAGGCGTTAAGAACTTTTCTTGCTTTTTCTGAATATTTAGCGAAGTAATTTCTTTTCTTAACTTTTTGTGCCCTTTCTTTTCTTGATAGTGGTGGCATATCAAAAGTTACATGGCAAATCAAATCAAAAACACTTAAATCTTTGCCTGTTTTTTGTTTAACTTCTTCCCTTAATTCATCAAGCATTATACCTTGTTCTATCAGTTCATCAATAATTGCTGATTTTTTATCGGCTTCTGTCCATTTTTTGATAAAATCATCCATTGACGCAAACTGTGCTTTTAGATTCTTTTTAGTGTAATCTACAAGGCTTTCTGTTATTAATTTGCCATCTTTGCCATAATATTGAACTCTTTCACCTACTTGCACAACTTCAATTCCATTCACATAGAATTTTTTGGTAGGGTTTTCAACATCGGTAATATCAATATTTGGTGGAATTTCAACAATGGTTTCGCCATCAGGAAGTTCATCAATCAAAGTTTCAACTTCTTCTTTTGTCTGCTCATCTTTTGGCATTTCTTCAGATTCTTTTACGTCTTTTATCTGAACAGGTTCGCCGTCAAAATCTTTATCTTCAAAAAGTCTTGTAACACCTCTAAAATCAAGAATAGTAAAATACCATTTGCCATAATCAGGTCTTAAACGTGTTCCACGACCGATAATTTGTTTAAATTCTGTCATTGAATTGATGTTGCTATCTATTGCTATAAGTTTGCAGGTTTTAGCGTCAACACCTGTTGTCATTAGTTTTGAAGTTGTTGCAATTACAGGATATGTTATTTCAGGATCAATAAAGTTATCAAGCTCTTTTTTACCTTCATCGTTATCGCCAGTAATTTGCATTACATACTTTGAGTTTTCTGCTACCATATCAGGATTTTCATTCACCAAAGCTTGACGCATTCTTGCTGCGTGGTCAATATCAGTACAGAAAACAATTGTTTTATCATATCTGTTATTATTCTTTAGATATTGAGTTATTCTTTTTGCGACAAGTTCTGTTCGTTCATCAACAACAATTTTTTTATCAAAATCTTTTACATTAAATTCCTCGTTAGGAACCTCATTGCCATATTTATCAATTGTACCTTGCGGAAGTTTTAAACCATCCATATCAATATTGATTATTGGTCTAATAACTTTGTATGGAGCAAGAAAACCATCTTCAATACCTTGTTTTAGAGAGTATGTATAAACCGGCTCGCCAAAATATTCGATATTTGAAACGTCTTTAGTCTCTTTAGGCGTTGCCGTTAGACCTAAATGAGTAGCTGATGAGAAATAATCTAATACCTCTCGCCAAGCTGAATCATCTTTTGCACTTCCCCTATGGCATTCATCAATTACAATTAAATCAAAGAAATCTTTTGAAAATTCTTTGTAAGCGTCTTTGTCTTCATTATTTCCAGTAATACCCTGATACAAGGCTAAATATATTTCATAAGATTTATCAATATGGCGTTTTGTAATCTTTGTCATTTTATCGCCAAATGGTGCAAAGTCTTGGCTTTTCGTCTGGTCGACTAAAATGTTTCTATCGGCTAAGAATAAAATACGTTTTTTCTTTTTAGCCTTCCATAATCGCCAAATAATCTGAAATGCAGTATAAGTCTTACCTGTACCAGTTGCCATAACCAAAAGAACCCTATCTTGTCCTTTTGCTATTGCTTCTACAGCTCTATTAATTGCAATTCTTTGATAGTATCTTGGTTCTTTATTGTTTGATACATCTTTATGATAATTTTGTGTATAAACTTTTTCTGTTTCTATATCATCAATTTGTTTAAATTTCTTGAATTTTTCCCATAATTCATGTGGCGTTGGAAATTTATCCAAAGGTAATTCTATTTCTTTTTTGCCTAAATCAACAGTTCTATCATGGAATAAAAAAGCATCTCCATTTGAAGAAAATACAAAAGGAATATCAAGAGTTTCTGCATATTCGATTGATTGCTGAATGCCCGCTCCTACACTATGCTTATTATCTTTTGCCTCAATAACTGCTATAGGAATATTGTTTTTATAATAAAGTATATAATCAGCTCTTTTACCCTTACCACGAGAAACAAGTTTACCTCTAACAATAACTTTTCCTGCCGTAAAAGAAACTTCTTCTCTAATTTGCGAGTCTTTATCCCAACCTGATTTTATTATTGCAGGTGTTATAAACTTTGTACAAATATCACGTTCTGATAAATCTTTTTTATTCATTCTTCCACTTTCTACCTTAACAATTTTAGCATAAAACATGGCTTATAAAGCCTTCTTACAAGCAAAAACGTAACAAATTTAGCAATTAATCAACAAATTTTACAAAAAGTATAGTTTTAGAGAAAATACAAATATTTTCAATATAATGTATATATAAAAATATATTCAATAATATTTTCAAGAAGAAGAAATGTTTATTTTTTAAAATATTTTTAGATAGTGGAATATTTGTGTATTACATAATTATGATATTATATTATCTTTCTTACATTTTTATTCTTATTTACAGAGATTATTTTTAAATTTACAGCACAATATTTATTCAAAAAACATTAATTACATTATATTGTAATCAAACATAACAAAATAAATCCACCTAAAAAATTGCAAAATAAAAAAGGACCCGTGATGAAGTCCTTGTGTTTAAATGGTGGGCGTTAAGAGACTTGA
>CALUUL010000076.1 GCA_944323945.1 Candidatus Gastranaerophilales bacterium | reverse complement strand
TCATCATCTTTTACAGTACCGCCACCAAACTTGAACAAATCATATAATTGTGGCACCATAAATTTTTCAACAAAAGGAATTCTTTTTTCATTATATGGCAAATTTTCATCTGAATAGTTCATCTCTTCCACCCCTTTGCTGCATTTTTACTTTCCAAAATCAAACTGGTGATCAATATCATATATCAATTTTGTTAATGGCCTTTTCCCCCAATTTTCGATTTCTAAATTAGTCATATATAATAACCCTTTAATTTCATTCTCCGAATCAAATATACTACTATAATGTAAATAAAGTTCATGTATTCTGTCAGGTGAATTTATATTCTTGGATTTTATTATATCCATCACAAAATTTTTATGTTCATTATACAATTCTTCTAAATGAAGTTTAATATTTTGGTTATCAATTGCCCCTCTAATTGTTGCTTCTTTAGCTTTAATCCTTATTGAAAATCTATTAGACACCCCTTGCCACACTTTCACATAATCATCATCTTGGACCTCTAAGACAAATTTAGTTTCATGGCCAAATTCTTCGTCATAAGGATATAACACCGGAGTCTTCATAGTATCTAAAGAAGATTTTGCCGTATTACAAACTGCGCAGCTAGGAATCATGTTATATAAAGATAAAGCCAAGTATGGATAAAGGCTTTTAGGATAATAATGATCGAACTGAGATCTAACTTTCCCGCTTTTAACAGTATGTATATATTGACGATTACAATATGGGCAAACTTCGACCTTCATTTTGCGTAATATTTTGCTCGCAACTTTTCTATTAGAAAAATTATCATATAGGAAAACTCTTTTCAGTAGTTCTTCAGAATCTTTTTTTCCTAAAGCCTTCCACTTACTTATAAGTTTTTTCATTTCAACACGGTTTAGAAAAAGTAACTCTTTCACTTTGTCCTTCTCAAGTTTCCCCATCGAATTATAAAAGTAGTCGTAAAGAAATGTATATTCTTCTCTTAACCAATCCCTAATTTCATCCTTTTCTAAACGCTTCACCAAACCAGTCTGTGCTGTTTGAGCATCCTCCCAGTGAATACTTTTAATAGCCTTTTGTGTTTCTTTATCCAGAACAATCTTAATCATTCTGTGCCTCCAACTTATCTATCATTTCTTCCAAATTCTTTTTCTGTTGCTTTAAAATTTCAATTGTCTTTTCTATAGCTTCATTTTTATTCGACACTCTCATATTATCGTCTTTTATGTGTTTACCAATTTTTTCATAATATAACTCCAAAAGTTTTGTTCTTACAATCCCTTCCCCTATAAACCCAATCTCTTTTTTTAATTGATCTTGGTCCTCTTGAATATCTGTGCTGTTTGAGAGTTGCCTAGCTATTCCATTTATTTTCTGTTCTGCAAATGCTCCCATTGTTCCTTGATCATCTAAAAAAAATGAATTCAAATATATTGTATGTATATTATTTCCAAAAGTTTTAGTATAATTATAATTAGTATTTATAAGTCCTTCCTTATCCTTTTTTAGATAAAGTACATTTTGGGATGGGAAATCCGACAATAATATAGGTGAATGCGTTGTGACAATAATTTGAACACTTTCTTCCTTAAAAATAGCATCACAAAATTGAAGAATCCATTTCATATATTTACGCTGCCATCGGGGATGCATTGACAATTCGGCTTCATCGAAAATCAGTAAGATACTACTATTCTTTTCGATAGCTGGATAAGCAAAAACATTATGCCAGGCAGTATTTTCCTCTTTATTCATATAATACAAATTCGAAAAAAGAGAGAGGAAATTATATTCACCAGCACTTAAATCAAAAGAGAAAATATAGAATGGAAAAGTAAAACAGACTGGAATATATAGCTCCACTAAATTTTTCATGAAATTTTTTTTATCTTTACCCGTATCCACCTCTATTCTACCCATATTTTCCATTTCCATAATAGATGATTCATTATTCCTTAGCCATTCTACAAATCTTTTCGTAGCTGTAATCGTAATCGTATGTTCTTTATCTATATTCAATTCTAATTTCTCTAATTCTTCTACTAAAAGGTTATAAATTTTGTGTTGTTCTAATCCTTCTTTAGCTTTTAAACATAATTGTCCTGCCATTTTATTAAATAACTCTGCACATTCTATATTTATGTTGTTTGTTGCCACACTAGGAAAAACGATTGATTTAAAACAATTCATCAATAACTGCCTAATCGTATTAATTATCCATCCACTTTCTGTTTGTTTAAAAAATGTAGTTAACTTTCCGCAGTATTCATCAACTATAGATAAGATATTTTTTTCATTAACTCCCCACTTAACTTTTTTTGCTTTGTTAATTAAGAAATCTGTATCATGGCTTTCATCTACAATTTCTATATAGATTTTTTTTGGTATAGCGAATGGAATATCTTTGGGGTTATCTGCTACATAAGTATATAAAAACTCCAGCAACTTAAAATCTTCATTGTTAAAATAATTTGTTATCTTATCCTCCGATAATCCATCATACTTCATTTCGGATACTATTTCTCTACTGTAATCAATCAGCTGACCAATTGAAAAATCATGTGTACATCTGTATTTGGAAAAATAATCTTTTCTAGTTAACAGATTATGGAAATATGCCATATAGAAGTTGTTGAATAAATCATCTAATTTGCTCTTATTTATTTCATAAGGAAGTTTAGTATTAATTTTGTTCTTCTCTGGAGGAGCAATTCCAAAAAAATTCAGATATATTTTCTCAGATTCCTCATCTTCAAATATAAAAAAACATTTGTATCCCGGCTTCCCATTACCCTTTACTGCTCTGCATAAATCCATTAATAAATTCATCACCATAGTTTTTCCAGTTCCGTTTTCACCTACAATAGCAAAGCAATCAGTAATACTCTTTCCCCAGAAGTCAGGAATATAATTTTCGTTTTTCTCAATATAAATTGTTTCGTTATTATGATTATACTCCACATAATATTTGCTATTTATAATAAATCCCTTATTGTTTAAACTAGGGTTTCCAAAATTTCCATTCCAAATATATAGTAATTTAATTCCCATAAGTTTTCTTTCTCCTTTATCGCAGTTTGTCCAATTATCATATCTCCTTTGAATAATTTTTGATATGAACCCACAATACTTTTATTGATTCATAAGGTACATTCTTATAAGTATATATTGTATTCCTATTTTTCTTCCTCGTTTGTATCCTTATCATGCCTGTAACTAGAATAGCATTGCTATATAATTCTGAATTTATTGCATTTTATAAATCAATTTATTTATTAGGATTTATATCTATAAACTTAGACAGTCTAAATTTATAATTATTGACTTTGGTATCATCTTCTACATTTAAAATAAACAACCTTGCTGGTGTAGTGTAATCAAAAATATTTACAAAATCTATGCTAAACATCAGTTGCGTATTACCTGTCTTTTCGAACATCAAGCTCGGAACAATGACTCTTACCCATTGTTCCGAATTCTTAGCTATATAAATGCTTTTTTCTTCTTTCATTTTCATTCCATATAATTTGTAATTTCCATTTTTTCGGTTTCCCGAATATATATTAAGCTGAACAATCGGATAACTACTCTCATTTTTAAACTTGACATCAATATAATAACAATATTGAGGGTATACTTTTCTTTCTACTAAATCTACATATTCGAGTTCAAATCTGTCAGATTCACTACATCCCTCTTCTTTAACTTCCCTTTTTTTGACTTCTACTGCTTCTACTGAAACCATCGAAATAAACTGTGCTTGTTGCATTTTTTGCATTTGTTGGTTTAGCCGATGTGCTGTTTTATTCTGATAGATTGCAACAACCCCTAAAATCACAGTCCCCCAGAACGATAAATATGTACCATAAAATGATAAAACATCCTCAGCTCTCCAAAGTGTAACGTATCCTTTCCCATATTTATAGGCTTCATTAATAATGAATGGAATTAATAACGTAATCCCCAAAATCATCAAATAAAACCACCATTTTGAGAGCAATTTTTTTACCCATTCCATAATTTTCCCCTATTGCCTCCTGTTTTTATGCATAAAATCCGTATTTATTATAACTCCAGTCACATTATTCAATATGTGCATAATAAAAAATATTAATGAGTATATCCACTAACCTTTTTCTTTCAATATTGGGTAAATCAGACTCAGAAATAACTGAAAACGATTGATCTGAAGGTATTTTCTTTATTACAGCAGACCAGTATTTTGTCAGGAAAGAACGATTCTGTATTTCCCGGAACCCCTCTTCTATATTAGGCAAATTATTAATCTGCAATGTTAAAAGCAATATTTCCATTCTCAATACCGAAAAATACATAGATCGTGAAGCCTCGTGCGCTTCATCTCTAAAAAACAGTTTGTTTTCCTTAATATCACTGCGAATAGCTTCCTGCAGAATCAGATAATTCATTGCTGCGGATATAGCCCGTACTGATCGGTCCGGTGCTTCATAATGTTCCAATAGCAGCTTTAACCCTTGAAGGTCGCAATAGCATTCTTCAACTAGATGCTCATATTTTCGGCTATTCTTAATCCCTTCCCCATATTCTTCCATATTTGACGGGCAAGCATCCATAAAATACTCATACCGCATTTTTATAAATGTTTCAATATCCTGCTCCCCGATCACTCTATCTGTCAGTACACTCATGCAAGAATCTATAAACTTACGATAGTCCTCCGGTATTCCTTGTGAGTTGCTTGCCGCAACCGAAAGGTGTCCCAATTCATGACCGATTAAGAAATATGACTGACATGATATCATTTGACGAATTTCCTGTTGCAATTTATCCGCCACATTCTCAAATAAATATTCTAATCGTCTATACCTTCCGGAAAAATATAAACATCTGGGCAAATCATTATTACGGATCAATTCTTCCCCTATCAGTTTATAAAAAAGCTTCTCTATATCATGTTTATCTTTTCCCGATAAGATAATGCTATCATAAATATATAAGGCTTCTAACAGACAGCTATCATAAATCAAGTAAGGTTTCCTTCGTAAATAAAATGCGCTCAAAGTACGTGTCAAAGTCTCGCAGTATATTACTTCCGGCGTCTGCAGTTTCAAATCTTCACAGCATTCTTTTACAATTTCTGTGATTCTTGGCAATTCTTTTAATTCACGCCGGCAGCAACGGTCCGCTACTTTTTTAGCAATAATTTCCTCTTCTGAGAACATAATTTATTCTTCCTCATTTTGGATCATCAGTATTTTTAGATTCAGCCTTTGCTTCTATTTCCATTTTTTGCTTTAATATTTTTTCAATAAGCTCCTGAGAAACATTATTAACTTCGATTTTCTGTCCATCGATCTTCAGAGAAGAAATTTTCTTATGTTTTATCAAACTTTTAATAATAGGCACAAGAACCGTAACAACATTAATCGTTAAACTGATATATAATTCTATTGTTGTCAAATCTCCACTGAAGTTCTTTTCTGTGATTATATCCATATCCTCATTTGTCTCTGCTAATCTAATTAGTTCAGAAGCATATTCCACTTCGTCCATTTCAATTTCAATCTTATGCATAGCTTTCCCTCCATCTAATATACTGACTTTTATCTTATTTATAGATTTTTTCTTTCTTAATTTCTACTATCGTGTATTTAAATAAGCAATCTTCACGTGGTTTATAACTCCGCCATTCGATATCATATGTACCACAAACTGGCAGTTCTTTCTCTCGACTTTTTATCGTCCCTTTGCTCGCCCCTGGTTTCCAGTTCATCTTCCCATGTATTTTTGTCCCATCATGAATCCGAAACTCACTATCCAATGTGTTCAATCTATTCGTCGGCTCCCAATACAGAGGATCATTAGTTAAGAAAATAGCGTATGCCGCTTCGATTGGATATATTCCACTTTTGGTAATATCTTCAAGTCTGTAAATATCACGGATAAAATCATATCTTGCAGAATCTTGAGCACTTTGGTTTTTCAAATAAATCTTTTCATTTCCTAATGTTCCAGAATACTGTCTTGTTTTATATTTCAATTCAATTGGTATCATCTTGTTATTGATAAAAATAACAAGATCTATTCGAATTTTCTTATCATAGTCCCATGGTGTATATTCCAGTCTTATATCTACATCAGGATAGATTTCTTTTATCTTCCAGGCCAGTGAAAACTGGAAGTCAGCTTCTGAGCCAAAAATATGTGGAACTGAAAAAAGTTTTTCTATTCCTTCACAAACAATCTTTTGTTCTTCCATAATCCTCCTAATTCATATATTCTCCATATGCTCAACTGATTGCTCTGCATCGCCGGAATTTCGAAATTCCCCATAATCCATAAAACTCTCAATGAGTTTTAAAAAGAATGATGGTTTAACTATCTGCTTTTTTAAGGCTTTGTATAATTCCAAACCAATCTTTGTAAAGGTCATACAGCCTGTCACAATATAATACACTTCCTGTTGCTCATCATACTGAGGCAGAACCTTAAACTTTTTGTTTTCTGTTGACACAGTAAATTCAATATTCTCAATAGAATAAATGTCACTTTCATCATTTTCTTCGCTGAGATTTACCAAACCAATCTCCTGTAGAACTTCGAGTTCCTCTTCAATTTCACTGCCATGCAAAACCCTATCATTAATACTAAAATAGTTTTTATAAAGCATAGCGTCTTCTTCTGTAAAATCTATACGGGTATTATAAATCATTCTACGCAACTCAGTATCTCGTATATAAAGAGGTACAGAATATTTCCTTCCATCAGATACTTCTATATCATATGTCAAGTCACATAAGATCTGAAACAAAGATGCGGATGACCTGTCTAATAGCGCTAAACGATCTAGCATAACTCGTCTAAAAGTTCCTTGTTCGAAACATTCTTGTGCCAAAATGCATGCCCACAACCGCTGAACCGTTTCGTCAGATACAGTTTTTACCCTATCTAAGAAATAATCTATCCAATCATCTTCTATGGCCTTCCTCATTTCGTCTTTTTGTGGTTTCCACTGTTCATATAACTGATCTGCTTTCACTAAAATATTAGCTATGTTTTTATAATGGCGCCTCATTTTGGGAACCGCATACAACCTGGCTGCAATCTCCATATCATTTGCAGACGGCTTCCCCTTCTCTTTAATCACATCATTTAGATACTGATCTGCAGCACTATATTTTGCAATATATTGCCTATAAATTTGAGTAATTATATTTCCTGTAGATTCTATCCCTCCAGTAGATTTTTCTGCGAGAGACAAAATCTTGTCCAAATCATCCATAAAAATCTCCTTATATGTCACAATTTTTCAACTCAATTTATTATGCCAGACGCTCTCCTGCAGCCTCACTTTGCCTTCTTCTATTACAATGGTCTTTATTTTC
>CALUUL010000075.1 GCA_944323945.1 Candidatus Gastranaerophilales bacterium | reverse complement strand
GGCATTTTCTTTATTAATCCGCCAAGTTGTTCGATATTTTTTGTGTGTGTCTTCAAGTATATACTTCCTGCACACATAAATAGGAGACTCTTAAATACTGAATGGTTTAGAATATGCATAAAGCAAGCTGTTGTTCCAATAAGTGTTATAAAGTTTTCATTATATATCATTCCGAAAATTACTATGCTTATTGCTATTCCAATTAAACCTATATTTTCTATTGAAGAATATGCCAAAAGTTCTTTTATGTCTTTTTGATTAATTGCATATATAATTCCATAAATTGCAGTAATTACGGATATAAATAAAACTATATATCCAATTAATAATGTTGGATGATTTATTATTTGTAAAATACGTAAAATTCCATAAATACCTGTTTTAATCATAACTGCTGACATAACGGCAGAAACATGGCTTGGTGCAGCCGGATGTGCATCCGGAAGCCAGTTGTGCATAGGTAGAAATCCTGCTTTTGTCCCAAAACCTATAAAAGCAAGAATGAATACAGTATCTTTTAAATAAGGATATTCAAAAAACATTTTATGAAAATCTGCAAAATCATAACTTCCTGCATAAATAGACATAAGTACAAATGCTGCAATTATGAATACTACAGAAATATGCATATATACTAAATATTTTATTCCTGATTTAAGAACATCATCTTTTTCATTTTCAAAAATAACTAGGAAAAATGACGCTAAAGACATTAATTCCCAAACAATAAGAAATGCAAATGCATTTTGAATAGTAACTACCATAAGCATTGCTGCAGTTAATAATGGAAAGAAAAGACAATGTGATGAAGTTTGTTTTCCTTTATTTATATATGGTTTCATGTAACCATTCGCATATATTGAAGCTAAGGCGGTAATAACAGAAATAATTATTATAAAAAACTTAGATAATCCGTCTGCTTCAAAGATGATTTGTCCAAATGGTTCAAGTTCTATATGTGCAATTTCAAATAAATTAATTGACGCAATAATAATTAAAGAGGCAATACAAGAAAATATTGAAACAACTTTTAATTTTATTTCTTCCTTAAAAAAAAGCGAAAAAATACCACCTGCTATAAGTAATAATATTCCAACAAAAAATAGAACCATATCCCCTCAATTAAAGTTATTATGTTTTAACTATAAAATAATTATCCTTCTTTAAGAATTTTATACAAGAGGTATTTATTAAAAAGCACAAATACATATTATAGTTGTTAAAATACCGATTATAATTAATGCCAAAGTTGCCATTACAACTTGTTTGTCTTTTTTCTTTTCAATACAACTTGATGTACCCATAACATGACTTGAAGCACCTATTGAAAGCCCAATTGCTACATCACTTTTTATATGGAACAATTTTAAGATTTTATGTCCGAATAATGCTCCGTATATGCCTGTAACAACGACAATGCAAGCTGTAAGTTCTGGAATACCACCTATTGCTTTTGATATTTCAACCGCAATAGGTGTAGTTACGGATTTTGGTATTAAAGAAGTTATAATATTCCAGTCGGAATGCATTAACTTACCGAGAATAAATGTTGTTGTTATTGCTGTTAAAGTTGCTACTATAAATCCAAAATATACTGCTCTTTTGTTCTTTTTTAAAAGTGATAGATTTTCAACCAATGGAAATGCTAATGAGATTGTAGCTGGTCCCAATAAAAGAGTATATATACAAGCAGATTCATTATAATTTTGATAATCTATATGGAATATTTTTAAAATCATAATTAAAATTATTCCCGATAGCATTAAAGGCGGTATCTTTTTTAAATATTTATACTTCCTTGCTTTTTTTGATAATTCATAAATAATGAATGTTGTAATAAAACCCCATAAGTTAATCATTGTGAATTTTCCTTAATTTATGGAGTCTGACAAATTTTATAACATTTTCTACGAATATTGCTGTTACTATTAACGTTATAGTCGTTGTTAAAATAACATTCATTGCAATAGGTATTAAATTTTTTTGCAAGATGCTGTAGTAAGATATAATTCCTACAAATAATGGTACGAATAATAATGGCATATATTTTAATAGTAAATTACAGATATCTTTTACCCATTCTTTTTTGATAATATTAAGTTTCAAAAGAAAAGCAAAAAGTATAATTCCTAAAATTGGAGACGGAATTATTATATGTGTATATTTTACAATGCAGTTACAAACAAATTGTACTGTACATAAAATAAACAATCCTATAAAATATTTTTTAATTCGGCTAAACATAAGAAAATGCTATCATAAAAATTTGTAAATTGTTTATAAAAAATAATTATGCTAAAATTTCTCTTGGACAAAATAGCTTTTAAGAATAAATGAAAAAGAATTGGAAAATCATACCTAATTTATATAATTCGATAATTTTGCATAAGTATCCTTTAGCACTTATTCAGTATGTAACGGAACGTTGTAATGCGCGTTGTCCACATTGTTTTGTAGATTTTAAGACGGCTGAAAAAGAATTAACAGTTGACAAAATTGAAAAGATCGCCTCGACAACAGGGCCTTGTCTTAGAAATATTTCTTTAACAGGGGGAGAACCCTTTCTAAGAGATGATATCTTTGAAATATCTGATATTTGGAATTCTAATTCAGCAGTAAAGTCTATAGTTATAACTACAAATGGAAGTTTACCAGATAAAATTGAAAGTTTTTGTAATAAGGCAAGTAGAAAAAATTTACCGATTTCTTTTTTTATATCATATGATTTTATTGGTGAAAAACATTCAGAATATAGAAAAATAAAAGATTTACATCTTAAAGTGATTGAGTCTTGCAAAATAATACAAAGTTATAAAAATAGATATAATAATACATTGCAATTAACTCTTTCTCCAGCTAATTGTGATAGCGCATTTGAAACTTACAAATTTATTAGAGATGAACTTAAAATTCAGAATATAAATTGTACTATGTTAAGAGGTGAAAACGCAGATAATCTTGTTGATGCTGATAGAAAACACATAGCAGAAATGTACAAAAGAATTCAACTGCAACGAGAAAAAGATTTTGATGATAATTTACTTTCAGGTTATAACGGTAATTCTTTGACTTCCGTAATAATAAATGCAAAAAATAAAATGTTATGGAAATATGTTCTGAGTACATTTGAAGATAAAAAATATATTTCTCCTTGTTTAGCAGGAAAATTATTTGGTGTCATATATCATGATGGTAGTGTTTTTCCTTGTGAACTTTTAAATAAAAAGTTTGGAGATTTAAAAGATTATGATTATGACTTCTTAAAATGCTGGGAATCTTTATATGCAAAAGAAGTATATAAATATATAAAGAATACAAAGTGTTTTTGTACACATGAGTGTTCTTGGTTAATAAACATATTGTCATCACCAAGGTTTTATTGTGAACTTTCTTGTCATATTATTAAAAATTTAATGAGGACTAATGGAAAATAAAGTAACAATTATTATTCCTTCAAGAAATATTGATTATCTTCTTGAAAATTGTATCAGCCAAATTAGAAACCAATATAAAAACATTAAAATTGTTCTAGTTTTAGACTCTATAGACAGCAATTTAAACCACTTTGATCGAAATATAAAAATAATAAAATCAGAAAATCCAAATATGTCAGCCAAAAGAAATCTTGGAGTGGAAAATGTTGATACAAAATATATAGCGTTTATTGACTCTGATGCGTATCCAAATGAAAACTGGCTTGAATGTGCAATAAATTTTCTTGAAAAAAATAATGAATATTGTGCTGTGACCGGAAGTCAATATAATCCTCCTACAGATTCCTTTGAACAGCATTGTCTCAGAATTGTTAGATTTAGTCCTTTATTTACTCATAAAGAATGGTGCATAATTACAGATAAAAACGCTGTAGAACAAGACTGCACAAAAGTAATGACGTCAAATGTAATAATGAAGACAAAAATATATTGTGAAATAAAAGGAATGAATGAAAACATTTATCTGGCTGAAGACAATGAATTTTCAGATAGAATTATTGAAAAAGGTTTTAAAATTAGATTTATACCCAAAGTAAGTGTTTTTCACCGCGAATGTAAATTCTATCCGTTTATGAGGAAAATTTATTGCATGAGTTATTACTACTCAAATTCATTCATAAAAGGGAAAAAGATAAAATCATTTAAAGAGACAATATTTCAATTTTTGCCTTTAATAGGAATAATTATTTTTATATTATTATGGATAGTATTTTTATATTTAAAAATCAACCTTTATCCACTTTTGATTTTTCCTCTTTTTATTATATTTCTTTTATTGAGAGAAGCATATAAAGAATCAAGAAAACTAAGTAAAAAAAGGATAAAAGGCTTTTTTATAATATTTATTTCATACATTTCATTTTGCATTGTATGGGTATATGGTACTTTTCTCGGAATTATAAATTTCCCAATAAAGAAAATACAACAATCTTACAAACACTATTAAAAGAGAAGAGCAGAAGTGTATTAAAATCAGCTCTTCTCTAATTAATTATTTTACAGTAAAAGTAGCAGTAACTGTTGCAACAACTTTCTTTTCAATAGAAGAAGTATCATTATATCCATAATCAGAAACATCTGTAGAATCAATAGGTACAATTTGAAATACACCCATTTTTGCGCTGTTAATTGCACCAATTTCTCCATTGGTGGCCTGAACCATACTATTAGCACGAGCTTGTGCGTTTTTTGTTGCTTCCCCAACCATTTTTACTTTTATATCATCAAGATTAGAAACGAAATATTTTATGTTTCCTGTTGTTAAATTAATATCTTGATTAACTAAAACATCTATTTTTTTTGATAGATTTGTTAAAGTTTCAGTGTCATTTGCTTTAATTGTAACATTTTGAAATACTGTATAGTTCTCAATTTCGTTTGTAGTATTTCCGTTTTGAGTTTTTCTGTAATTTTCATAACTTCCAATAGAAGCAAAATTAATGTTTTTTTCTTCAATACCGTTTTCTAGGAGAAACTTTTTAATTTTTACTGCATCTGAATTAATTTTGGAATAACCTTCTTTTAATGTTGGCGCAATTGCTCTATAATCAATTTCCCAAGATGAGGAATCAGATGTAACATTCTGACTTGCACTACCTGTTACTCTTATAGTTTGATTCTGTAATTTCTGAAATTCTATTATTCCCTTGGATAAAATATATGTCGAACAAATACTTCCAAGAGCAATTAGAACACCCAATAAAACAACTTGATAATCTTTAATCTGCATACTAAACTCCTTCTTTACCAAAAGTATACAAGTGAAAATATAAATGTAAATATGCCCAAAGCGTAATAAGGCAACTTTGAGCATATTTTATGTTCTTTATTCTTCAATAGATTCTTCTTGATTTTCATCACCTTCAAAAGAAGCTGTATCTTCTTCATCTAATCCGTATTCTTCTTCTTCACGGATTTCTTCGGCAATTTCATCTATTTCATCATCAGCAGTATCTTCTTCAGCTTCATTTTGATGTTGAGGATGTGGCGCATATTCCATTTTAGCAGCTTGAGATTCGCTCTTTATATCAATTTTCCAGCCTGTTAATTTGTGTGCTAATCTGACATTTTGACCATCACGACCGATTGCTAAACTTAATTGATCATCTGGAACAATAACGAATGCTTCTTTTGAATATTCGTCATCTGCTAAAATATCAACAGAAACTATTCTTGCAGGTGATAATGCGTTAACAATGTATTCAACAGGGTTTTCGCTGTATCTTACAATATCAATTTTTTCATTCTTTAATTCACCGATAATAGTTTGGATTCTGCTGCCTCTCGGTCCAATACAAGCACCAACACAATCAACATCAGGATCGTTACTTGCAACGGCAATTTTTGTTCTGTATCCTGCTTCACGTGAAATTGATTTGATTTCTACAATTCCATCTTCAATTTCAGGAACTTCAAGTTCAAATAATTCTCTTACAATTTCAGCGTGTGCATGTGAAACAATAACTTGTGGAAGTCTTGATGTTTCTTTTACATTAAGTACAAAAACTCTTATTCTGTTGCCTGGTTTATAATATTCACCCGGAATTTGTTCTTTATAAGGCATTATAGCATCTGTTTTACCAATGTTTACAATAACATTTCTGTTTTCAACACGTTGAATAATACCTGTAGTTAATGTACCTTTTTTCTCCATAAATTCGTCAAGAACAAGCTTTCTTTCTGCTTCACGAATTCTTTGAGTAATAACTTGTTTTGCACTTTGAGCTGCAATACGACCAAAATTTTCAGGTGTAACTTCAATTTTTACTTCATCTTCAAGTTCTACTTCATCATCAATTTCTTTTGCATCTTCGAGTGAAATTTCTAAATCAGGATCTTCAACATTTTCTACAACTAATTTTGTTCTAAATACTCCAATTTCACCTGTTTGTTCATCTAATATTGCTTCTACATTTGGTACATCTTTTTGTTTTAGATGTTTTTTATAAGCTGTGACCATTGCATCACATAAAGAGGCAATAATAACTTCTTTAGAAATACCTTTTTCTCTTTCTAACTCTTCACAAGCTTCAAATAATGCTGTTCCGATTTTAATCATCTTACTCTCTCCTATATTTCACTTGAATATAATCTTGCAGATATTATATTTTCTTTTTTTATTAATACATTTTTTTTATCTTTGTATGTATATACAGTTAATCCTTCATTAGAATCAAAATCAACAATTTTGGCTACAAATTGTTTTTCTTCAGATTCGTCAATGGGTTGTTTTAACTTTAGGTTTATATCCTTTCCTTTAAAAATAAGGTACTCTTTTTCGGATTTTATTTTTCTTTCAACTCCTGGCGAACTAACTTCCAAGTAGTATTTAAAAGGTATAAGCTCTTCTAAAAAGTCAGATAAACTTCTTGAAACATTTTCGCAATCATCAAGATTAACCTCTCTTTCAAAAGAATAAATGAATATTCTTAAAAACCATCTGTGATTTTCTTTAACAAGTTCAACTTCAACAGGAACAAGACCAAATCTCATAAGAGTATTGTCTATTAATGGTTCAAGTTTTTCCATCAGTTCTCTTTTATTAACGTACTCAAATGGTGCACTATCGTTTGTTTGAGATTTATTATGTTTATCTCTCTTCAAGACTACCTTCCTTTCCGTTAAAACCCTTAAGTAAATAAAAAAGAAACGGAACTCCGTTTCTCTAATCAACATAGTTATATAATATCATAAGAAAAAAATTTTTAAAACAATCTTTCAAATTGTTTAATTAATTTTAACAATAATCTCAATTTTATTTTTAGCTAAGGTAATTAATTACTAATATTGTTTGTTTCCAATGTGCGGGATTAGTAATATTTTTTATTAAAATCGGGTATAATATATTATGAGAAAAGGATTTAAAAATGAAATCAGTAAAAGAAGTTGCAACAGAATCAAAAATATTAGATAAATTGA
>CALUUL010000074.1 GCA_944323945.1 Candidatus Gastranaerophilales bacterium | reverse complement strand
TGTAATCCCGTTTCGTCTAATGGTAGGACGCAAAACTCTGGATTTTGCTATTGAGGTTCGAATCCTTAAACGGGAGTTTTATTTTAAAGGAGTAAGTTATGTTTCATGTAATTACCGAAAGAGATTATTCAGAATTCTCAAGAAAACAAATTGGTGAATATACTAGCTTTGAAAAGGCTTTAGAAGTTGCTCAAAATGCTATCAAAGGAAAAGAAGGTTTAAGATATATAATTGAAAAAACTGACGGACACATAGATAGCTACGGAAATCAAATTGTAACTGTTGTTGCTGAGAGTGATTAGTTAATTATATATTTTATTCTCTTTTTTAGATTCATATAATTTTATAAAAATTTTATTTTTATATTTTTGTGATAAGATTTGACATCTCAATGGCAGATTTTGCGGCATCTGAGCCTTTATTACCGGCTTTTGTTCCTGCCCTTTCTATTGCTTGTTCTATATTATCACAGGTTAGAACACCAAATATAACAGGAATTTCAGTTTCGAGACTAACAGAAGCAACACCTTTAGAAACTTCAGCACAAACATAATCATAATGTGAAGTAGAGCCTTTTATTACTGCTCCAAGTGTTATAATTGCACTATATTTCCCTGTTTTTGCTGCTTTTTTAGCAATTAGAGGGATTTCAAATGCACCTGGTACCCATAAAATATCAATATTTTCTTCTTTTACACCGTGACGTACGAGTTCGTCAATAGCACCTGATAATAATTTTGAACTTATGAATTCATTAAATCTTGCTACTATAATACAAAATTTTTCATTATTTACTGTAAACATTCCTTCTTTTATATTTGGCATATAATCTCCTTTGTGTCTCGTATATTTTGATTTTACAATATACAAAAAAAATATAAAAGTTAAAAAAACAAATGTTTACAAGATGGTTTTAAAAACTTTTTTGAGAAAATTCGAAATGGCCATCTAAAAAATGTTTGTAAATATCAATGAATGCTATGTCTCTTATAATTTGTGATTTTAATTTTTCAATATTTTCAAATTTTATTTGATTTCTTATTTTCGTAATAAATTCGATTTTAATTTTTTCTCCATATATATTTTTATCAAAATTTAGAATATGAACTTCTGTTTTTTCATTTGTAGAGTTGTTAATAGTTGGTGCGAAGCCGTAATTTAGAATAGCATTATATTTTTTATTTGAAATTGTTACTTCTACAAAATATACGCCATGAGGTACTTTTATTTTTTCCACAGGATAGGTTATGTTTGCACTTGGAAAACCTAACTGTCTTGCTAACTGTTCCCCTTTTATTACGATTCCGTCAATAAAAAATCTATATCCTAATAATTTATTTGCATTAGGAAAATCGCCAAGTTGTAATAGGTTTCTGATTACAGAACAGCTTACAATTTTATCTTGAACGACAAAAGGTGGTATTTCATAATATTTGTATTTATATTTTTCTTTATTTTTTCGTAAAAACTCACTATTACCTTCTTTATTAAATCCAAAATGGTGGTTAAACCCGGTTGTAATGGCTATGGGGGAAAAGTAATTAATTAGAATATTTTCTAGATAGTCTTTTGCTTTCATTGTTGAAATTTTCTCAAAATCTAAAAGAATGATATTGTCTATCCCAATTTTTTCCATTATATTTAGTTTGTCATCAAGAGATAATATTTGATCTATTTTTTCGTTTGTAAGAATATTTAATGGATGTGTTTTGAATGTAATAACAGTGGATTCAGTATTATGCTCTTTAGCAATATTAATAGCATTTTGTAGAACAACTCTGTGTCCTAGGTGTAATCCATCAAAATGACCTAAAGCTAAGGAGGATTTATTAATATATGTTAATTCATTCCAAATATGCATAATGTTATTATAGACAAAAATAAAATAATGTAGAATACTTAAATAGGAGATTAATAATTATTTATGCATAACGTAAATAGAATAAAAAACATAAACAGATTAAAAACACCTTGTGTTTTTGATACTTGGAATAATCATTTTGGTGCATATTTTCTTGATAATGGAGATTCTTTTTTCAGGTTATTTACATTCTCAGATGTAAAAAAAGTTGAACTTGAAATAAAGCCAGCAAATAAACCAATTAGTAAGTTTGACATGAATTATTCTGGCGGAGGGATATGGCAGTTAGAATTGCCTTCTGGGGTAATTCAGCACGGTGATAGATATCGTTTCATTATTTTATATAATGACGAAGTTTTACCTGTTAAAGATCCTTGTTCAATGTGGCAAGACTCTTATTTTAAATGGTCAAGAATATATGATCATTCTTTATATAATTGGACAGATAAAGATTGGATGTGTTGCGAGGAAGAGCGAAGAATAAGTAGATTATCAAACGAAACCAATAGATTGACTCCGGTAAGTGCTTTAAGAATATACGAATTACATATTGGAACATTTACTGATAAAGGTACATTTATTTCTGCAAAAGAAAAGTTAGAAAAAATTTCTGAAGAGTTAAATTTTAATGCAATAGAAATCATGCCTGTTGAAAATACATATTCTTTTAACTGGGGATATGATGGTGTTGATAAATATGCACCAAATCATACGTATGGTACACCTGATGACTTAAAAGATCTTATTGATTATGCGCATAAATGTGGACTTAATGTAATAATGGATATTGTTCCAAATCATTTAGGCCCGGATATAGCAGAGTTGCAAAAAACAGGACCATATACTGATGGTGAAAATTGTTTTGGTTACAAGTTCAATTTTGAAAAAGATTCTAACAGTATCCAAGTTCGAGATTTTATTATCGGAGCTGCATTAAATTGGATTATAAATTATCATTGTGATGGATTACGTGTTGATATGACAAAATTTATGTGCAGTGACTATACAATGAAGCAAATGGCAGCAGAAATTAATTTTCATGCACCGGATGCTTTTTTGATCGCCGAAGATGGAAGAGATAATGATTCTAGAGTAATTCAGCCTTTTCCATATTTAGAGAAAGAAGAAAATGAACTAAATCATGAATCATATATTTCAAAAATAAGAAATAATAACATTTCTCTTTCAGCTTTAGGTTTTGATTCAGAGTGGGATTTCCCTTTTCATAAAGAAATAGCCGCTTTAATGTTAGGGGCGTGGGATGGTAGAAAAAGAAATTTATCTTCTTTTGATTATTCATTAAGAGCTGCTCAAACAAGAGTAAAATATGCTATGAGTCATGACGAAATAGGAAATATTGACGGAACCCGTTTGATTTCAAAAATAGTAGTAAATGAGTTAAATTTGTGTAATAAAATGGCTGATTGTTCAGATAGTGAAAAATGTAAATTAATGGCTCATGCTGCACATAGAATACTTGTTTCTCTTGTTACTGGTAAACTAGAAAATATGTCAGATTATGAGCGAATAGCCTTCTATAAAAAAAATAATCTAGTAGTTGATATACCGGTAAAAGAAGTTCAAAATGCATATTACAAAGCGATACAAATGCATATGCTAACAATTGGAAAGGTTTATTCTATTCCGGGTCCGAAGATGATATTTCAAGGTGATGAGTCTGCAAACTTATCTTATTTTAAGTTTTTTAGAAAATTTTCAATTGGTCCTGAAACATATTTAAAGGAAAAAGGTTATGAGCCAGGATTACCGGCTTTTCTTGATTCTAAACTTTCTTCTGTTAAAGTTTCAGATAATTATTCATATATAAATAAGTGTGTGGAAGAATTTGTTAAAAATTTAAATTTATTATGTGAACAATATATTGCACTTTCATCAGGTCATATTGAAAAAACTTTTGTTTTCGAACAGACAGAAACTCATGCTATTCATTGTAAAAAGATATATAATGAAGTTTTTTCGATTTCTAATTTTTCTGAAAAACCTTATTATAAAAATTATGGAATAATGTTTCCAAAAGGAAAATGGAGAGAAATATTTAATTCAGATAGACTCGAATATTTTGGTGAAAATAAATATCTAAATGAAGATGGTACAAAAGAACAGTTTTCATATGTATCTTTACCTTCATATGGTATAATTTTCTTTGAAAAAGTTGTGTAAATAATTAGACTCTTTTTAAAACATAGTTAATTGCACCTCTATTTTCATCAAAAACAGATTCTGCATTTTTACAATATTGATTATATGCTACTTTGTTTTTATATAAGTTTATAAGGCTATCAAGAAGTTCAGATTCATTATTTACGATCTTTGCACAACCTTTTTCTGTTAGGATTCTATATACATCTTTGAAATTAAAAGTAGATGGACCTGAAATAACAGGCTTATTCCATATAGTAGCTTCAAGAGGGTTATGTCCTCCTGTGCCGGAAAAACTTCCGCCTATGTATGCGGCATAACATATGGAAAATAAATTTGATAGTTCACCCATTGTATCAAGCAGAATTATTTCATTATCAACAAAATTATCATTTTTTGAGCGTTTTCCCCATGCAAGTCCTGATTCATTTAAAAGTTTTGTTACATCTTCAAATCTTTGAGGGTGTCTTGGTGCTATTAGTAATTTTGAATCTGTATATTCTTTTTTTAGCTTCAAAAAAGTTTTTAAAATAATATTATCTTCAGGATTATGTGTGCTAGCTGCAATAAAAATCCTGTAATTTTTTGTTTTTAATTCTTCTTCAATTTTTTGAATTTCGTTAATAGATAAATTTGGTGTTATATCAAATTTTAAATTTCCCATAACTTCAACTTTCTCATCTTGGGCACCTATATCTATAATTCTTTTTGCATCGTCATTTGATTGCATAAAGATTTTTGTATATCTGTTTAAAATTGGGGATAAAAATAATTTGATTTTTTTATAACCGTTATATGAATGTGGAGAAATTCTACCGTTTATACAATATACTTTTATTCTTTTTAATTTAGCAATAGATATAAAGCAAGGCCAAATTTCAGTCTCTGCAATAATTATTTTTTGCGGCTTAAAAGTATTAAAAAATGATAATGTGCTAAAAAAGAAATCATATGGAAAATAAGTGGTTTTATCAACTATATTTTTAAATATTTTTTGTGCAATTTCTTGACCTGTTTTTGTAGTTGTTGTTATTACAATAATTTCATCAGGATGTTCTTTTCTGTATTCTGTTACTAAATCCTTTATTGCATTTGTTTCGCCTACAGAAACTGCGTGGAAAATTGTTGTGTTATTATTTCTGTTCGCTTTAAAAGAATAAAATCCAATTTTTTCAATAAAACCTGCTCTAAACTTAGGTTGTAATATAAACGCAATAATTATAAATGGTGAAAATAAAATTGCTAAAAAAATCAGAATAATATTATATAAAACTATCATTTTATTTATCTTCGTCCTTATTATCCATCATTATTGTTTGTTCTGGAGTCTCAAATCCTTCCGGCAAGTCATATTGATCCGGTGTTACTATTTGTATTCCAAATTTTGTTCTGAATAAATGTTTTACTGTTTCACTTTGAATGTCATACATCATATTATTAAATAAATCGTATGCTTCTTTCTTATATTCAAGTAATGGATTTTTTTGTCCGTATGCTCTTAAACCAATACCATCACGCAACATATCAATATTATGTAAATGGTCAATCCATCTGTTATCAACAACTCTTAGTAATAAATCTTTTTCTAGTTGTCTCATTATATTGTCAGATGAAAAAGGTACTTCTTTTTTGTGATTCAGGTTATATTGCTCTGCTACTGAATTGTAAAATTCTACAGTCTTCGTCTCGTGTTCTTTGTAAGCTTCAAGAGCAAAATCTCTTATTTTAGCATATATATTTTCATACTTAAGTCCTTGAATATCCTTAACTTCAATATAAGATAGTTGCGGAATTTCAGAATGGATTTCTTTTGTAAGAGAAACTAAATCTTCATAAATATATTCATCAGGATTCATACCTGGTGCAATATATGTTTTAAGAAGTCTATCAATTTCTCTTTCTATCATATAAATAATATCTTCTCTTAAATCTGTTACTTCAAGCACTCTATTTCTTTGAGCGTAGAATTTTTCACGCTGTAAATTCATAACATCATCATATTCAAGTACACTTTTTCTGGCATCAAAGTGGAAAGTTTCAACTTTCTTTTGATTGCTTTCAATTTGTCTTGTAATAAGTCTGTTTTCAATAGCCATATCTTCTTCGATATTAAGAGTATTCATAAGTGCCATTATTTGTTGACCACCAAAAATTCTCATTAAGCTATCTTCCAGTGATAAGAAAAATCTTGTAGAACCTGGGTCACCTTGTCTTGCAGCACGACCTCTTAATTGATTATCGATGCGTCTTGATTCATGTCTTTCTGTACCAATAACATGTAAACCACCAGCCTCGACAACTTTTGCGTGTTCTTCTTCTGTTATTTTCCTTGTTCTTTCAAGAACTTCATTTTTTATTTCTTCGTAATTTGGGGTGTTTTCAGGTGTAATACCCTTTTTAACAAGTTCTTCTTTTGCAAGATATTCAGGGTTGCCACCAAGTAATATGTCAGTACCTCTACCTGCCATATTTGTTGCAATGGTGACAGCACCATAACGACCAGCTTGTGCTATAATATATGCTTCTTTTTCGTGATGCTTAGCATTTAATATATTGTGTTTTATACCCCGTTTTTTCAATAAATCTGAAACAAGTTCTGATTTTTCAATACTAATTGTACCAACTAAAACAGGTCGTCC
Source organism: Candidatus Gastranaerophilales bacterium (assembly GCA_944323945.1). Next base: position 828 of record CALUUL010000074.1, on the reverse strand, counting down.
TGTTTTATTCATTTTTATTATTTCATCTACAACTGCGAGATATTTTATTTTTTCCGTTTTGTATATAATATCAGGCAAGTTTATTCTGATATCTGGCTTATTTGTTGGTATTTGAGTAACTTCAAGATTATAAATTTTGCCAAATTCAGCTTCTTCAGTCATTGCTGTACCTGTCATACCTGCAAGTTTTGGATATAGTCTAAATAAATTTTGGAAGGTAATACTTGCAAGAGTTTGTGTTTCATCTTGAATTTTTACACCTTCTTTTGCTTCAACTGCTTGATGAAGTCCATCTGACCAGCGTCTTCCATCCATTAAACGACCTGTAAATTCATCAACAATAATTACTTCGCCATTTTTAATTACGTAGTCAGTATTTAAGTGGAAGAGTTCTTTAGCTTTTAAAGCTTGTAAAAGATGATGTGCGTATTGGTTGTTTATATCGAATAAATCTTTAATTTCAAGTATTTCTTGAGCTTTATCAATACCATCTTCTGTTAAAATAACATTTTTATTTTTTTCATCAACTTCGTAGTGTTTACCTTTTGATAATTGTGGTGCAACGGCAGCCATAGTTCTATATAATTCTGCTGATTTATCAAGTCTTCCGCTGATTATTAAAGGTGTTCTTGCTTCATCTATTAATATGCTATCAACTTCATCAATTATAGCATAATTATATGGTCTTTGAACTCTTTGCTCAATGGAAGTAGCCATGTTGTCTCTTAGATAGTCAAATCCGAATTCATTGTTTGTTCCGTAGGTTATATCACATTCATAAGCTTTTTTCTTTAAATGAAAACTTTCGTAGTCATTCATTCCTGATAA
>CALUUL010000073.1 GCA_944323945.1 Candidatus Gastranaerophilales bacterium | reverse complement strand
GAGTTGTAAAATTTGAACCACACAGACGTGACAGAAAACAAGTTAGTGTTTACGCTGAATAGTTAAATTATTAATAAGAAGAAGAACAACTTATTTGGGTTGTTCTTTTTCTTTTATCAACAAATGGAGATATACAATGAATAGTCTTGGGTGTTCTTTTTTAGAATCCGGTATAAATTTTGATTTTGATATGATTTCTGATTGTTGTATCGCTCATAATGATGGTAGAGGATTACCTATTCTTCTTAAAAATTATCATGGTGAGTCTATTGATTGGGAAAAATTATTTGATAAAAAAGCAAAAAGAATTGCTTGCCAAAAAGAACAAACAATATATGAATGTGAAGGATGTTATCATCTGTCAGAATTTAAATTTTCCAATGAAAGAAAAATATCTGATTTCCATTTTTCACAATGTCATTTGTGTAATTCTAAATGTATTTATTGCAGTAAAGAGTATAGTGAAAATATTAGGAATTATGATGTATATCCTGTAATCAAAGATTTAATTGAAAAAGGTTACTATAAATCAGGTGGCGAAGCAACCTTTCAAGGTGGTGAACCTACTCTTATGCATAATTTTGAAGAGTTAGTTCACTTATTTATAGAAAAAGGCACAAATGTAAGAATACATTCGAGCGGAATTAAATATAGTCAGGTTATAGAATATGCTTTAAAACAAGATAAAGGTTCAGTTGTTATTTCATTAGATTCGGCTACTTCAAAAACTTATAAAAACATAAAACAAGTTGATTGCTTTAATAAAGTATGTGAAACAATTAAGAATTATTCTAAAGCAAATAGTGATAATGTTATTATTAAATATATTATTATTCCGGGGGAAAATGATAATATATTGGAAATAAATAAATTTTTCAAACTAATGAAAAGCTTTGGAATTAAAACTATCGCAATGGATTTAGAAGTGCAGTATGCCAGAAAATATAATAATAAGGATGTATCTAATCATATATTTTTACTTGCAGATTATTTTGAAGAACAAGCAAAAAAATATAGATTTAATCTTCTTACTTATAGTTTTATTTCATATGTTTTAAAAAATAGAAAAATAAAAAAGTCATTACTTATCAAAAATAATTTTCTTTATACTTTATATGTATGTATACAAAATGATAAGAAAAAGAATATAATATACAGAAGATAATATGTTTGTAAAATCATGTTAACTTAATTACAACAGTTGACATGGTTTGATATAAAATATAGAATATGTTACTGCTTAAGTGGTTTAGTAATCTGTCCACTAGCAATATCAGAGAAAATAAATAAAAAATAAATATAAAATTTCTCTTTCTGTTATGAGAGTATATAAGGTAAAAATTTAATATATGATAAATACACTTATAAAAAATGATTCAAAGCAAAAGCTGTCTGTAGAAGATTTGCTAAATGAAGTTTATTTACTCCCAAAGTGGGAGAAGATAAAAACTTTTTCTTTAACTCAAAAAAGGTTTTTATTTGGAATAAGATTTTTAAATGTTAATGTTTTTAGAAAATTTTCATCTAAAAATCAATTAGAAAAATATTCTTTTAGAACTGATGATGGCAAAGTTCTCGCAAATATGGATTTAAAAGTATATAAAGATAGTGTATATATTATCAACTTAAACTTTGATTCACATACAAATATTGAGCAGTTAATTGATAAAATGCTTCAAATCGCAATTGAAAAAGCATTATATAATACCAGTGATAAGAAGGTTATCTTCAATCTTACATCAGGTATGATAATAAAAAATAAAATACGAAAGATATTAATTGCTAATGAATTCAAACAAGAAGAAAATCAAAGCAGTTATGAAAAAGAGATATTTGGTGAAACATTTTATATTGATATAGATAACAGTTCTGTTTGGATGAAAAAAATTAAGCAGATGCCAATTCTTATTAATAAATAATTTGAGTTTTTCCCGAAACTTCATATATATATATGATTTGATAATTGTGCAGTCTTACTACAATTGAAATAGCATAATTATTATTTATATTTCGAGAAAATAATGAGCGATAATTTTGAATACAATTCATATAACAATATAAAAAGATTATCTGATAATGAATTAGAGAATCTTTGGATGGAATATCTTGCTGACAGAACAAATAAAAAGCTAAGAGATTTAATTATCGTACAATATATTTATCTAACAAAATATGTTATAGGAAGAATTAAACTGAATCTTCCACCTAATTTTGCGATAGAGGATATTACAAGCTTTGGAGTTGAAGGTTTAATTGATGCTATAGAAAAGTATTCTCCTGATAAAGGTGCTCATTTTGAAACGTATGCAATTATGAGGATAAGAGGTACAATTATTGATAAAATTCGTTCTCAAGATTGGCTTCCAAGAAGTATGCGTAAAAGAATAAAAGATGTAAAAACTACTGCAGAAAATCTAAAACAGACTCTGGGTAGAACTCCGACTACTCAAGAAGTTGCTGATGCATTGGGTATTGAAAAAGAGAAAGTTATATCTATACTGTCAGAAGATACTTCTGTTGGTTCTTTGTATGATAAGAAATATTCAGGTGATGAAGGTATTGAATTAATTGATACTATAGAAGATAAGAATTCTGTAAATCCACTTGAAAGGTTAGAAGAAAAAGATGTTAAAAATGAACTTCAGGCTGCTTTAAAAAAATTACCGGAACGTGAGCGTATGGTGATGGTTCTTTACTATCATGAAAATATGACTTTAAAAGAAATTGGTGCAAGTATTGATGTTTCAGAATCAAGGGTGTGTCAAATTCATGCTCAAGCCATAATGAAATTAAGAAATATTCTTAATGAAAATCGTACAGAAAAATATTCAAAAAGATAAATTATAGATTTTCTTCCAGTTCTACGAAATTGAATTTTAGTTTTTCTATTTGTTCTGTTTTATATTTATTTGATAAATTCTTGAAATCAGCAAAAATATATTCCATATTTTCTGATGAACAATTCAAATCCAAATTATTAAGATTAAAATCTTTTGATAAAGTTTCTACCTTTATATCATAATTAATCGGTAGAACCTTTACCCCGGCTTTTATACCGATTAAACAAGCATGGTATCTCATTGCGATTAAACTGTCTAATTCTGAAATATCATCTATTATTTTTTCATTTGAAGTATTCTCAATAACTTTAACATTAATTTTAGGATTAATTCTTTGAATTTGTTCTTTTAATTTATTACATACTTCCAAGTCAATTTTGTTCTGAAAAGAAAAAATAACTATTTCTTTATCTTGATAAAATTTATTAATGCAAAAAGCCAAATCGTTAATAAATTCAGGCTTTAGAGAATGAAAGTTTCTTAATTGAATACCAATTTTATCAGTTTTTTCTTTTTTGTTTATTTTTATATTCCAAACTGGGTCATTACAAATATTAGCTTTAATACCCCATTTTGAAAGTAAATTCATACTTTTATTATCTCTTACCGTAATGTATTTAGCTTTCTTTAATAATATTTTAGTGATATTAGCAAGTATTTTATTATTAATTGGACCAATACCTTGAGCAAAGATTATAACTTTCTTTTTAAAAAACAGTGCAACAGTGATTACCAAAAGATAATATATAAGACTTTTATTACTTGTAGCATCCTGAAGTAGACTGCCTCCACCTGAAATAAGGTAGTTGCATTTTAAAAGTTCTTTGGTAACTGATAATAAATCAAAAGAATAAACGCTTTTTACTTTATATTGTTCTTCTGTTTTTAATGGATTTGAAGAAAAAACAGTTATTTCAGAGCAATTTTTAAAATTCTTAAGCTGCTCTGTTAAAACCTTAAGAATAGTTTCATCTCCAAAATTATCAAATCCATAATATCCTGAAATGCAAAATTTATTATTCATTTTGACCTTTGAAGATTTTATATACTTCTTCTTTTGACGGTATGGATTTTATTGCCCCCAAATTCTTTACCTGTAATCCTGCAACAATAGAACCTAAACTTACAGCTTTAAAAGGAGACATGCCCGATGTTATTCCATGCAACACAGCACCATTAAATGCATCACCCGTTCCTGTAACATCAAATATATCTTCATTAATAAATTTTATAAATTCAATTTTGCCTTGATAACCAACATAATAACCTTTATCAATAGCTGATTTTATAACAACCGTTGTTATTCCTTTGTCCCAAAGATATTTAATTGTATTATCTATAGATTCTGTTTCTATAACAATTTTTGAATCGTATTTGACATTAAAAAAGATTACATCAATATACTCAACAATTTCATCAAAAGCTTCTCGTGCTTCTTCAGAATCCCAAATTTTTGATGTATAGTTAGGATCATATGCGGTAGTAATATTATTTTCTTTTGCAATTACGAAAGCCTTTTTGACAGCTTCTCTCGCAGATATTGAAAGTGATTGAGTTATTCCTGTTGCGTATAATAAAGAGCAACTTTGAATATAATCAGTTGAAATATCTTCAACCGAAAGATTAGTGGCAGCAGTTTTTTTTCTGTAAAAAGCAAATTCCTTATCTTTACAATCTTCAGTCTTTGATACAACATATAAACCGTTAAACCCTTGTACAGGCTTTACGTGGGAGATGTCTAAACCTTCATCTTGCCAGCTTTCTAACAAATAATCTTTAAAACAGTCCATTCCTATTCTTGAAATGAAACCTACTTTTGAACCCAATCTCAATGCTGAAATTGCACTGGTAAGGGTATCTCCGCCATAGAATTTTTCTAAAGTTTTTGCTATTGTTATATTCTCATTCGTAGAAAGTTCTATTAAACTCTCACCTATTGTTATAATATCAAGTTTTTCTTCCATAATAATACTTACTTATTCCTTTTGTACTTTAACAAAAAGAATTAAAATAATCAAACTTATCTATATCAGTTTTAAGTTATGTGTTACTTTGTTTTTTAAACTTTCAAGTTCAATAATTCTTTTGGTTACTTCTTTTTTGTTTGAAGAATTATTTGATAAGTTTATATATTTTTTATAAAACCTTTTAGCTCCTTGTTTATTACCGAGTTTTTCATAGCATATTCCAATTGCCAAATATGCCCTGTAATAATCTTTTTGTAGTTTTAATACTTTTTTAAATGTTTTGGCACTATTTAAATAATCTTCCAAATGCAAGTATAGAGTTGCTTTTTGTATATATGCTCTTGTGTAATTTGGTACTGTCTCTATTATTTTTTGATATATCATTAAAGCCATATTTTCTTCATATATCATTTCATGTACTAATGCAAGCTGCATTTGTATTTCAATATTATCAGGCTCTAATTTTATTGAACTTATAAGATGTTTTATACCATTTTCAAAATCACCTTTTATTATGTTACATAATGCGAGTTCTTTTTGAACTTTTATATCATTAGGTTCTATTATTTCTGCTTTTTTTAGGCTTTTTATTGCTTTATTGTATTTTTTTAAGTTTTTATAAGCAATGGCAAGACCGATATATGATGTATGGTTATTTCTGTTTATTAATATTGAATGTAAATATTTATCAATTGCTTCTTTAAATTTCTTATTTATTCTAAGTTCTTCAGCTTCAGAAAAATAAATTTTAGCAAGGGAACTATCCTGCATTGCAGATTTTTCTATTTTTTTGTATTGGTTGTTATAAGTTATCCCCAATGTATGCCCCTTTTTATCTTATACAATTCTAGAAAATATTATAAATTTGGGACATAGTCCAAGGATTTATATTTATAGACCTAAAGATTAATAAACTTGTTCACTATTTAATTGCTTTTGTAAATTTTGAATATAGTTCTTCAGGCATTTTTTTATACATTTTACCTGTTATACTATCAATCACAACTATAGTAGTATGTGCAATTACTCTTAATTTATTGGTATTCTTTTCATAAACTTTATGTTCAAAAGTTATACTTAATGGTTTTAATTCTGTTATTTCCGTTTTTATAATAATTCGTTCATTCATCTTTGCAGATGACTTATAACGAATGTTCATTTCAACAACTGGAAAAAGAATATTATTTTTTTCAAGTTCTTCTAAGTCCATGCCAAGTTTTTCTACAAGCCCTACTCTTGCTGCTTCAAACCATTTTGTATAAGAACCATGCCAAACTACACCATATGAATCTGTATCGCTATATAAAACCCTTATTTCTTGAATATATTCCAATTATTAAACTCCGTTATGTAAATAAATCTTGAATCTTTTCTTCAATATCAGCAGGATCAAGTTCCTGAGTATAAGTATTTATATCTAAAGCAATTTGATATAATTTAGCTGCTTCAACTTTATCGCCTGTTATAGCGATAGAACGAGCTAAATTATAATGAGCCAAAGCATAATTGGGATTATATGTTCTTGCCGCTTCAAATAGTTCTATTGCTTTCTTTACTCTGCCTAAATCATCTAAATATATAACACCTAAATTGTTATATGCTATATCATATGTGTTGTCATATTGAATTGCTTTTTCATATTCTTTTATAGCTTCTTCAATATTGCCTTTGCCCCAGTATAAGTATCCAAGATTACAATGTAATCTTGCGTTATGAGGTGATGATTCAAGTGCTTTTTTATATACAATTAAAGCGTTATCATAAGATCCTTTTTCAAAAAAAACATTTCCCAAGTTTAAATATATATCAATATCATTAGGATTAAGATTATATGCACTTTGGTATGAACTGATAGCTGCATCTAGGTTTTTTATATTTTCTTGAAAAATAAAACCTAAGGTTTGTACTACAACACTTGTCCATTTAGGATCTGGATTTAACGTGACAGCGGTCTGATAATGTTCTATTGCTTGATCAAAATTACCTTTTAAATATAAAAGTTGTGCCAGTCTGCAATGAAAATCTGCAACATGTGGTTGTAATTCAATTAATTTTTCACAAGTTGAAATTGCATTATCAAAATCTCTTTGTTCTTCATATAATTGGCATAAGTAATAGTATGCTCTTATGTTCAAACTATCAAGCCATATTGCCATTTTATATTCACATATTGCATCATCATAACGTTTCAATTCATAATAAACTCGTCCCAAGTTTATATATAACTCAACAAACCCTGGAGCTTTATCTATTGTTTCTCTATATATATCTAATACTTCTTGATTGAATCCTTTTAAGAAAATCATTAAAGAAGTTTTTAGTAGTGTTGGTAAAAATTGTAGGTATGATAATTTTCTTATAACTTCTTTCATTGCGTATTTATCAAATGGGAGAGTTAAGAAAGAAGCTGCTAATTTTGAATATTTTTCCCACCATTTTGATTTATTCGATAATGATAGTATATTAAATACCAAAAAATAAGCTCTTGATGAAGAAAATGGAGCTATTGCTATTGCTCTTTGCGCAGATTCTGTTGCTTCTAAAAAATCTCCCTTTTTCATAAAAATTTCAGCAATCATAAAATGAGCTTCTGAAAGTTTAGTATTGTGTTCAAGTGCTAGTTTAAAATAATTTATAGCTTTTTCAAGTTCTCTTTTATAATAAAAAGCCATTGCTATTTTAAAATATATTTCAGCAGAATCAACACAAGATTCAAGTGCTCTTTGATATTCTGTTATTGCTTCATCTACATATTGCTTTATTTGGTGTATATCAAGATGCCACTCCATATATAAATCACC
>CALUUL010000072.1 GCA_944323945.1 Candidatus Gastranaerophilales bacterium | reverse complement strand
TTTGAAATAAAAAGTCCGGATGGCAGTATTGAAGAATATGAAATTGAAAAAGATTTTGAAGAAGAACTCGGATTTATATTTGAGTCTGCTATATTTGATAAAATAAAACCATGTGCCAATAATTGTATATTTTGCTTTGTTGATCAACAACCAGATGGTTTGAGAGAGTCGCTTTATATAAAAGATGACGATTACAGGCTATCTTATCTTCAAGGGACTTACGTTACTTTAACGAATTTAACAAAAAAAGATAAGGAAAGAATATCTAAACTTCATTTGGGACCGATTTATGTATCAGTACATACAACAAATCCCGAATTAAGAGCAAAGATGCTTAGAAATAAAAATGCATCAAATATATTAAAGGAACTGGATTTTCTTAAAAAAAATGATATTCCGTTCCATGCCCAAATAGTATTATGTCCTGATTATAACGACGCTGAAGAATTAAGAAGGAGTCTTAATGATTTATGGCAATACAAATCTGTTCTTGGCTCAATTGCAATAGTACCTGTCGGAATTACAAAATTTAGAAAAGAAAAAATAAAACAGGTATCAAAAGAAAAAGCAATAGAAACAATAAAAGTTGTTGAAGAGTTCAATAAAAAAATAAAACGAAATATTGCCTGTGTATCTGATGAATTTTTCTTAATTGCAGAAAAGCCCCTGCCTGAAAAAAATTATTATAACGGATATTCTCAACTAGAAGATGGTGTTGGTTCATTAAGATGTTTAATAGATGATTTTAATAAAAGGATAAAAAAATCACACAAGAAAGTTAAAGAAAAAAAAGAATATACAATAGCATGCTCTGTAAGTGCTAAGAGTGCTTTTATTTTCTTTGCAGAAGAACTTAATAAAATAGAAAATATCCATTTGCAGGTTTTACCAATAAAGAGTGAATTTTGGGGTAAAAATGTAAATGTAGCAGGTTTGATAACCGCAAAAGATCTAATAAACCAAATAAAAAATAAAAGCTTTAAAAATGTAATTATTCCATCTGTTATGTTAAGACCATACACAACAGAATTCCTTGACGGACTAACTATAAAAGATGTTGAAAAACAAACAAAAACAAAAATTCATGTAATAAAAGATGTATATAGTGTAAAAGAATTGTTTAAACTTCTTTTCGATTAGCAATTATAATAATGAAAGTTGTTCTGATTTTTCAAAATGTTTTTCAAAAAACTTTTTACGGTGCCACTTAGTTAGACCATATTTATCAACAGCATCTAAATGTGATTTTGTCATATATCCTTTATTTTCAGCCCATAAATATTGTGGATATTCTTTATCAAGTTCTTTCATAAACCTGTCTCGTGAGACTTTTGCTAAAATACTCGCTGCTGCTATTGAAGCTGATTTAAAATCACCCTTAACAATGGTTTCTTGATTATAATTAAAATCAGGAATCTTTTTATTTCCGTCAATTAATACCTTAATATTTTCAGAATTAATCTTTTTTATAACTTCTCTGCAACATCTTTTCATAGATAAAAGAGAGGTTCTTAAAATATTTAATTTTTCAATTTCTTCAACACTTCCTTGTGCAATGGAATAAACAGAATTTTGTTTGATTACTTCAAAAAGTTCTTCCCTTATTTTTTCCGATAATTGTTTGGAATCATTTAATTTTTCCAAACGTTCATCATAAGATGTAAAACACACAGCTGCAGCAAAAACAGGGCCAGCCCCAGGGCCTCTTCCTGCTTCATCTGTTCCTATTAAATAATCAAACTCTTGTTTCTTATCTTTATCAAAATTAAAACGTTTATTCATTGACATCCAAAGTAAGTTTACCTAATCTGCCTGTTCTGAAATCATTTAAAATATTTTGTGCACATCTTTTAGTATCAGCTCTGCCGCCTTGAACTATCCAATTTCTTCTTAATGCTATATTTGCAATATTAACTTCTTCATCCTCTAATTTATAATAGTTTTTAATTAAATCAGGATAAATTTCATTAACATTTTTAATAAAGATCTCTGCAACAGCTTCAACATCGTAAGCATTTTCTCCAATAGAATCAACAAATGCCAATTTATATGCTTTTTGTTGATCTTCTTGTTTTAAAGGGATAATACCAGGGGTATCAAGTAAATCGATTTTTGGGTTTATTCTAACCCATTGCTGATCACGTGTAACACCTGCTTTTGCACCCGTTTTTGCCTTTGTCTTTTTTATTAATTTATTTATTATGCTTGATTTTCCTACGTTTGGCATTCCTACCACCATAACTCTAACGGCTCGAGGCAATAATCCTTTTTTTACAAGGGCTATTATCTTCGGTTGTCCCAATTCAATAACTTTATTTAATATTTTTGATAAATCTTTGTTATCAGATGCACTTGTAGCTAAAACAGTACAGTTTGTTTTTTCTTTTATTATTTTTACCCATTTTTGGGTTTGTTCATTATTTGCTAAATCTGCTTTATTCATTAAAATTAATCGAGGCTTATCTCTTAAGAGTTTTTCAATATCAGGATATGTAGAACTTTCAGGTATTCTTGCATCTAAAACTTCAATTACTACATCAACAATATTAACTTGCTCTTTTAATTTTTTTTCTGCTTTAGCTATATGCCCCGGATACCAATGAATATGTTCCATCTCAACCTCTTATTTAATTTATTCTGATAATATAAAAGCCATACTCAAAGTAAAAACAATGACTATGGCTTTTATATTTTCTATATTCCTAATCTATTTTTTTTCGATTTTTTCTCTAATACGAGTTGCTTTACCAGAGCGTTCTCTTAAGTAATACAACTTAGCACGTTTAACATCACCGCGTCTTACAACAGTGATTTTTTCTACACGTGGAGAATATACAGGGAAAACACGTTCAACGCCTACGCCTTGAAAAATCTTTCTTACTGTAATAGTTTTACCTATTCCACTTCCTCTTTTCTTAAGAATTGTACCTTCAAATGCTTGTGTTCTTTCTTTGTTACCTTCTACAATTCTAACAGAAACTCTAACTGTATCTCCGGGATTTAATTCCGGTAATTCTTTATCTAAATATTTTTTTCCTAAACTTTCTACTATAGGGTTCATGACTACATTCCTTTGCATTGTATTTATACGTTACTATATAATATTTAAAACATGTTTTTTCTTCAAGCACTTTTTTCAAATTTGCAAGAAATTAATTAAAAAACCGTTTACAAATATTAATAAATAATTACTTGTCATTAAAGTTTTAATTTTTTATCACCGATAACTAAAACATAAGTTATTGGAGAAAAGGCAAAAATGGGATTAAATGTGGGTTCATTATATGGTGCAAATTCTGCTAGACCTATCATTGATAGTCAAGCATTAGCACGCGTTACTGAACAAATTTTAAATCCAAATAACAGTCAAACTGTTGATGTTTCTAAATTAGATTTATCTAAATTTAACAGAGTAAACATTGGTACTGATTTATATTCTGCAAGAACAAACGGAGAAGTGGCACTCCAAGCTTCAAAAGCAGCTACTGATTTTGGTATTAATTTAAGCACAAACTTTAATTCCAATGTTCAATATTTAAATGCACAAGCTGCTCAAAGTTTATTTACATCTAAAGAAAATAACGGTCAAGCTGCTTTTAGCGTTGAAAATACTAAAAAAGCTCCTGAAGACCAAATTGTTTTAGCTTCTTCTCAAATTTCTGAAACAAAAAATATGAATAAAGATAAAAGAGGTTCTAATCCATTTTCATTTTACATGCCTGCTGAACAAAAATCAGAAAAAGAAGAATCTGATTCAATCTTTACAAATTCTATAAATATTTTTGCCTAATATACATTGTTACTTGTTTTTCCGAGACGAAACATTGATTTCGTCTTTTTTTTATAGGTAAAAACCAACTAGTAAGACCTAAACAATATAATCAATGCCTATATTATTATTCCTAATAGGGAAAGCGTTTAATATAGCAGCAAGAGTTTGAGTCTTTTTTGAAGTTTTTTTAGTCAAACGACCTGAAACTATATCTTCAGCTGCCTTTAGAACCGCATCCGTATTTTCATCATAAACCATATCTCTTAAACCTATATCATATAATTTTCCGGTTTTAATATGATCTTTATTTCCAACTTTATATAATCTATTTTGAGGATCAATAAAAGCTATCATAGCTCTATCTTCTGCATTTTTAGGATCTTTAATTATAATTGTATCCACACCCATTTTATCGAGTTTATCAATAGAATCAGTATATTCAATCTGTCTGGAAAGAGACTCGGCAAGAGCAGAAGCAGTATCACCCATGCCTGATTTATCAACATATAACGCACCAAATTTTGGTAAACAATTTGAATAACTAGAAATGTTCATATTTTCTCCTAACTTTTTGTTTATACAAAACAAGAACATTTTATTTTTTCATAAAATATGAAGAAATTTTTACATAAAAATTCGTAATTCAAATAATTTTTATATCACCTTATTTAGAGAAGAAACAGTAGCTATTTTTATATTATCCTTTTTTTCTTAAACATATCTATAATTTTGTCTTTGTGTGTAAAAATTGAACCTACAGCAAGCAATAATCCAGAAACAATACTTGAAGAGATAAAAATATCTTTTATAGACAATTGCTTATTATATATTCCATAATCATCATAATAATTTTCGTAACTGATATATCTTTTAAAAGCAGGTTTTAATGTGTTATTATAAGTAATATTTTGAACTTTCATAATTCTTTAGACTTCCATTTTCATCAAGTTTTTTGATATTAAAGGAAGTAATCAAACTTATGAATTAGACAACAATATATACTTCGTTCCAAATATTTTAAGATATAAATAACAATAAAAATAAAAAGGATGTATTTTTTAATGAATTTAAAAGATAAATTTAATAGATTTATTATCAAAAGAGCAATTATACTTTTTTCTATATTCATAATTATAAATATCATGGCAAATATACCATCTCAAAACCATATAACCGAAATTTTATCTCATTTTAAATTACATTATTTTTATATTGGAATCATTTTTTCTATAGTATTTTTATATCTTTCAACTATTAACAGAAAATTTGTTTTTGGAATTATAGTTTCAATTCTCATAATTTTAATGAATTTTTCAGATTTGAGACCATATTTTTTCCAAACAAACTTTAATACTACAAATCAAAACACTTTAAAACTGGCATTATATAATGTTTTAACCAGTAATAATAAATATAATTTATTATTAGAAGAAATAAAAAAAGAAAATCCAGATATCATTATTATGCAAGAAGTAGATAGATACTGGCTTTTAGGAATTTCAGATTTAAAGAAACAATATCCGTATTATATAGAACAAGAAAGAGATGATAATTTTGGAATTGCATTATATTCAAAATTTCCTTTTATCAATTCAAAGATTGAAGAATGGACAGAATATGATCTTCCTGTTGCTAATGCCCAAATAGATATAAACGGAAGAAAAATTCAAATATATGGAGTGCATACGCTTCCACCATTACAAAAAGAATATTTTCTAATAAGAAATGAAATGCTAAAACAAATAAATGAAATAATAAATAATAATACTAAAAACCTTATAATAGCAGGAGATTTTAATACAACAGCATTTTCCCCCGCTTATAAAAAATATATAAAATCAACAAACATAAACGACGCTCAAACAATAAGCGGTAATATCCATGAAGGAAGCTGGAATACATATCATTTCCCAATATTAAGGATAACCGTAGAACATATTCTTTCTACAAAAGATATAACTCCAATAGAATATAAACAAGGTAAGTTTTTTGGAAGCGACCATTTTCCTGTTTTTGTGGAATTTGCAATTTAATCTAGTATCGCACTTTGATAGCAAGGATAACTCACTATCAAAGTACCCACCTTTTGAAAACGCCACTGAAAAAAAATTCACTCACACTTTCAGCTTATTGTAAATTTTTTCTCGGAGATTATAAAAGTAAAGAATCCTTTTTACTCTAATAAAAAGGATTCTTTTTTAATAAAGATTAAAACTATCTAACTTTTTGCAAGATTTTTTGAATATCCGAAACTATTAATTCTTTAGTCAGATGATATCGTTTGTATAGTTCATCAAGACTAACTCTATCCGTAAATTCTTTCATAGCGCCATAGTTTAAAACCTTCATATCTGAATCAGAATAGAATCTAGAGATTTTTTCACCAAAGCCACCGTCTAAAACACCATCTTCCAAAGTTATAACTAAATTATGATTAGATTTTAAATTTTCAAGCAATTCAGAATCAATACCAGTAATAAACTTAGGATTAATTAATGTTGCATTTATACCCAAAACCCTTTTAATTTCAGCCTTAAGATTTTGAGCAAGTCCATAGAAACTACCAAGACCAAGTATTGCGATTTCATCCCCTTTTTCTTTTATTTCATATTTATTTAAAATCGAATAATCAGTATTATCAGGAACACCTGAAGAAGTCAGTTCACAAGAAGGGACCCTAATTGCAACAGGATAACGAGTCTGATTAACAGACCAATCAAGCATACTTAAATATTCTTCTTTACAAGTAGGAGCGAGATAAACCATATTTGGTATATTACTAATTAAAGGAATATCAAAAACGCAAAGATGGGTAGCATCGGCATTAGATATGGCGCCCCAATAAACAAGCATAGTAACAGGAGAACTGTTAAGACATAAATCTTGAGACATTTGATCATATGCTCTTTGTATAAAAGAACTCATAACGGCAAAAATAGGTTTAGCCCCCATTTTAGCAAGTGCCGAAGTATAAGCAACAGCATGTTCTTCAGCAATACCAACATCGGTATATTGTTTATCCATTTTTGTTCTAAATTCTTTTGAAAAACCAAAAACACCGGGAGTTGCAGCATTAACAACAATAAAAGAAGAATCTTCTTTAGTCTTTTTAAGCATATAATCAGTTGTTAAAGAAGTATAATCCTCATTATTTTGAACAACACTTTCTTCTTTTTTATCTAAGGTTCCAGGTAAGATCCAATGAAAAGTTTCTTTATTATTTTCAGCAATTTCTAAACCTTTACCTTTTAAAGTCTTAATATGAACAACAATAGGATGATCTGAATCTTTAACTGATTCTAAAGCCTTAATCATTTTTTCAATATTATTGCCATCATCAACATATAAATAGTCAAAACCAATAGATTTAAAGAAATTACAATCGGTATTACCATTCGTATCCCGAAGCAATTTTAAATTTTTATAAATACCACCATGATTTTCCGCAATAGACATATCATTATCATTAACAATAATTATAATATTAGACCCAAGACAAGCAGCATTATTAAGCCCTTCCATAGCTTCACCGCCAGTTAAAGAACCGTCACCGATTAAAGCAATAACATTTTCTTTTCTATTTTGCAAATCTCTTGCTTTAGCTACTCCAACAGCTAAACTGACAGAAGTAGATGTATGCCCTATTTTAAATAAATCATGCAAACTTTCTTCCGGCGCAGTATACCCGGTATATTTTAAATAGTTTTCAGGAACAGTAAAACCATCTTTACGCCCTGTAAGAATCTTATGCGGATAACATTGATGTGAAACATCAAATATAAATTTATCAACAGGAGAATTAAATACATAATGCATAGCAATAGTCGTTTCAACAATCCCTAAATTTGGTGCCATATGACCACCAATAGCATTAACTTTTTTGATGATTAATTCACGAATTTC
>CALUUL010000071.1 GCA_944323945.1 Candidatus Gastranaerophilales bacterium | reverse complement strand
GCACACATATTTGAAACAAATATTCCGTCTTTCTTTAAAGATTTTTTTATGATTTTGAAATATTCATCACTTAAAAACCTTAAATCTATGCCGTCATTATTAGCAACATCTACTATAATTAGGTCATATTTTCTTTTATTGTTTCTCAAATATGTAATTCCATCCTGCAAAATAAAACTAAATTTGTTGGATTCCTTAAAACCAAAATAATTTTTTGCAATATCTGCAATATTTTCTTCTAAATCAACAACATCAATAGATTTTAAATCTTCAAATAGAAATTCAAAATCATTGATTATTTTTCCTGAGCCCATGCCTATTAAAAGGATATTTTTAATTTTAGGATTCATTAAATACGGAATTAAAAAATAATTGATATAAGGAAGATTGCCTTTATAAAAGTTTGTATTAATAAAACCTGCTTGATATGTATCTTTGTAGTGAAGAAATTTTCCTATTTCATTCTCTATAATCTTTATGTTATGAAAATCAGATTCAAGCTCAAAAAGAACTTTATCATTAAATTTTTTATTGTTAATTATGTCTAAAAGTTCTTTTTTAGGTTTTTTTATTGCAAGTTCTTCCGGTATTAATATATGAGTATCCATATTATTTATTATACACAACTAATATAAAAAATATTATGTGACTTTACAGAATGCCATATTGCAATTTGCCGGATTATCTAAATTGTGTTCAACAATTCTAACTTGATTACCGGAATTACCTTCAATAGTAATCATCTTGTTACCTTCCATCGCAACAACAATACCAATATGTTGCATTGTTCCATCACCGTTATAGTCATAAAGCACAATATCACCCATTTTAGCTTCAGATGAATCTATAATTGCACCTGCTTCTTTTGCTGCACTATGAACATTTACTTGCCAATATTGATTTTCTATATCTTGATACCACTGTGGAATTTGATCTGCTGATTTCATATGTTCATATACATAACTTACAAAAGCAGCACACCATCCTGTTTGAGATGATGAAGAATGCCATTTTTCTAAAAATATATCTGCACTCGTATCTGCTTCATTATAACCTAAGAATTGAAGTGCATATTGAATAATATCTTTACCTAGAAAATTGTCTGAATATTCTATTCTAGAATTTCTATTTTTATTGTCATTTATAACAGTTTTAATTTCATTAACTTCATTTTGAGCTTCGTTAATCTCTGATTTCGCATTATTAATAGAGATAGTTTTTTGTTCATTAAATGCTGCTTTTTGAGTGTTATAATTATTTATTGCATTTTGCATTTGTGGTTCAACATCTATGATTTGTGATTCGATAGATGCTTTATTTTTATTTAAAATGTCTAGATCATTTTGTAGTGAAGTTTTTTGATTTTCTAAATTAACTAATTGGTTTTCTGCATTATTTAGTGCATTAAGTGCAGCTTCTTCTGCTGCTTTTGCAGCTTCTACTTCACCTCTTAATGCTTGTATTTGTGAATCTATAGCCGCTTGTTCTTCTTCCGTTGCACCTTTTTTACCTTCTAGTGCGGATAAAGATGCTTCAAGGCTTTCCCTTGTTGAAACGGCATTATCATAGTCTGTTTGTGCGTTTGAAACTGTTGTTTCTTGTTGTGAAATTAGTTGATCTTGTTTGTCTATTTCTCCTTCTTTTTTATTTATATCTTCTATAGTTTTGGTAACTTGTTGTTTTAGTTCTTCATTAATTTTATAATTTTCTAATTGTTGTAGATATGTTTCATATGCATTATCAACGATACCTTGCCAATATGCAATTGTATTATCAGTACCGTTATAAATTGCATCTAATGCATTTTGTTTTTCTTCAACTTTGGATTCTCTTTTTTCAAGTTCCTTGTTTAATTGTTCTTCATCCATAAATGCTAAACTTACAGTTCCGCCAGATGAGTTATTTCCACTAGAGGAACCCTTGATTGTTGGTGTTCCTCCTGTAGATGAATTGCTGCCTGAACTTACAGGATTTGAATTTATCATCCCATTTGAGATATTATTTCCTGATTCAATATTTTGATTATTTTCAGGAATATCTATGTCTCCTAAGTCGATATTACTATTTTCATTATTGTATTTTTTATATTCTCCTTGTTTTATATCATTTATTCCCTTTGTAATATCATATACTGAAATATTTTCAGCATTTTCATCATTTTTGCTTATAAACTTAAATAAATTATTTAATTCATCTTGATCTATAGTTCCATCTTCATTAATATCAATTTCTTTTTTAAAATTTTCGCTTTTTAATAAATTATCTATAAGCCCGACGATAAAATCTTTATTCTCATCATTTGAAGGATTTTCTGTTTGATCAGTTTGATCAGTTTGATTATTAAGAGAATCAGTATTCATAATTTCAGCAAGGTCAGCATATATCAATACTTCAGAATCAATATTATATTCTTCTGAAATATAGTCTTTAAATTCATTACAATAGTCAAAAATACTGATGTTAGATAAATCAGTTTCTTTTTCTTTATATAAATCTTTTAAATAGAGATTAAATTTGTTTGTAATCTCGGAAAAATTTATATTCACTATTTTCCCTTCAGTTTGTACTTCTTTATATATCGGTAGAAAATATATAAACTTTAATTAAATTTCTTATAATGTGAAAAAATCTTAATTTGATAAATTATATATTCATGACATAAAAGAATGTTGATGTTAAAATTTTTCTGGACACAACTATTGGAGGCAATATGCAAGATAATAATATAAAAGAATCTACGTCTTCTATTGATGTTATAAGACAAGGAAGAATAGATAAAGCTCAACATTTAAGGGAATTAGGTTTTAATCCGTATCCTTATAAATATGAAAAGACAGCATCAGCAAAAGAGCTTCAAGAAAAGTATAAAAATCTTGCAGATGGTGAAGAAACTAATGATAGATATAAAGTTGCCGGTCGTGTCATGGCTATTAGAAACTCAGGCATGTTTATTGACTTGATGGATGATACAGGTAAAATTCAAATTTTTTCTCATAAACAAAATATTGATGCTGAAAAAATTAAACTTTTAAAACTTGTTGATATTGGTGATATTGTAGGTTTTGAAGGAGATATAAGAAGAACACCTCGTGGTGAATTAAGTATTAAAGCTATAGATTTTGAAGTATTAACAAAATCGTTAAAACCGCTTCCTGAAAAATTCCATGGTTTAACTGATGTTGAAACAAAATACAGACAACGTTATATTGATTTAATAATTAATGAAGAAACAAGAGAAACCTTCAGAAAAAGAAGTTTAATTATCCAAAAAATAAGAGAATTTTTAGCAGAAAGAGGATACTTAGAGGTTGATACTCCGATATTGCAAACAGTAGCATCAGGAGCTAATGCAAGACCATTTACTACACATCATAATGCTTTGGATATGGATATGACAATGAGAATTGCGTTGGAATTATATCTAAAACGTTTAATAGTAGGAGGAGTCTCTGAAAGAGTTTATGAAATAGGTAAATGTTTTAGAAATGAAGGAATAGATACACGCCATAATCCTGAATTTACAATGATAGAATTATATCAAGCATATGCAGATTATAATGATATGATGGAATTGACAGAAAATATGGTGGCATATGTTGCAAAAGAAGTTCTTGGTACAACAAAAATTAAATACGGCGAAAATGAAATTGATTTAACACCGCCTTGGGATAGAAAAACTATGCTTGGTGCTATTCAAGAACATACTGGAGTTGATTTCTTATCTTGTAATAATTTGGAAGAAGCAATTAAATTAGCTTCAACTATAAATGTAGATGCTCAAGAATGTGATTCTTGGGGTAAGGTAATAGATCAAGTATTTGAAGAAAAAGTAGAACCAAGTTTAATTCAACCTGTACATATAATAGATTATCCTTTAGAAATTTCTCCATTAGCGAAAGTTCATAGAAATAATACTCGTTTAACAGAGCGTTTCGAAACCAGAGTGAACGGATGGGAAATTGCTAATGCGTTTTCTGAATTAACAGATCCTATAGACCAAAGACAAAGGTTTGAAAACCAAGCTCTTGCAAAGGCTAACGGTGATGAAGAAGCTATGGAAATAGATGAAGATTTCATTGAAGCATTAGAATACGGCATGCCGCCTACAGGAGGTATGGGTATGGGTATTGACAGATTGGTAATGCTATTGACTAATTCTTCTACAATACGTGATGTAATTGCCTTTCCAACGATGAAAAATAAATAGAAAAAGGCTACAATTTAAAACAGTATTGGAAATTAGCTATTGACTACTTCTGAAAAATAGATATAATAAGAATGTTATATTTAAGGAAAGGGGTTTTATACCATGAATAAAGAAGAATTGGTACAAGAAATTTCAAAAAAAGCAAAAGTTACTCAAAAAGATGCAGCAGAAGTTTTAAATGCAATTATGTCAACAATTGAAAAAACAGTTGCTAAAGGTAAAAAAGTTACTTTAGTTGGTTTTGGTACATTTGAAGCAAGAAAAAGAGCTGCTCGTACAGGTCGTAACCCACAAACAGGTGCTGCTATTAAAATTGCTGCAAAAACTGCTCCTGTATTTACAGCAGGTAAAAAGTTCAAAGATATTGTTGATGGTAAAGTAGCTGCAAAAAAATAGTTTCTTGATTAATATATCTAATAAAAAAGGCTGATAATTAATATATCAGTCTTTTTTGTTTATAATATTTATATGATTAAAAAGACTTCAGAAATTTTAGAATTTGATAAAGTACTTTCATATTTAAGTGAATATGCAATAAGTTCACTTGGGGTTGAAAGGTGTTTAAATGCACAGATTTTTGATAATGTTAATACTATAAAAAAAGAACTTATATTAACTTCTCAAGCAAGAAAAATCGTTAATGATGCAATAAATGTTCCGTTAGAAAATATTTATAATGTTGAAAAAAGTCTAAATGATGCAAAAAAGAAACTTCGTTTAAGTGAAGAAGAAATAATTGATATTGCAAGAACTTTAAGAACATCACGTTTAATGAGAAATTTTTTAGACAGTATTTCAAATGATTATTTTGAGCTTTCAGAAATGAAGAATACTCTTTTTGCAAATAAAGAACTGGAAGATAAGATATTTTATACATTTACTCCTGCTCTAACAGTAAAGGAAGATGCAACTCCCGAGTTAAAAAAACTATATCAAACATTGAGAGATACAAATTCTAATGTAAGAGTTTGTGTATCATCATTACTTCAAAATAGTGATTTTACATCTAATCTTCAAGATACAATCTATACTCAAAGGGACGGAAGAACTGTTTTTCAGGTAAAAGCAGAATGTAAAAATAAAGTCTCAGGTATTGTTCATGATGTTTCTCAAAGCAGTCAAACATATTTTATTGAGCCTGAAATTTTAGTCGGATTAAATAATAAAATAAGAGAAACAGAAGCTAATATACATATTGAAATTGAGAGAATTCTAAAACTATTGTCTAATGAAATTGGTTTAAATTCTGAAGAAATCAAAACATCAAATCTTCAGTTAATTGAACTGGATTTTATATTTGCAAAAGCAAAATATTCTGCTTCTTTTGATGGTACGGCCGCTAAAATTTCCGATAAAAAAGTCATTAATTTAAAAATGATGAAAAATCCCGTTCTTATAAAGTCTAAAAAAGAAATAGTAGAGAACGATTTATATATAGATTCAGTTAAGAATTGCATGATTATAACAGGTTCAAATACCGGAGGAAAAACGGTAGTATTAAAAACCGCAGGCTTATGTACTTTGATGACAAAGGCAGGTATGCATATACCTTGTTATGATGCAGAAATTTATCCTTTTAAAAAAGTTTATGCGGATATTGGTGATGAACAAAGTATTATTCAAAATCTTTCGACTTTTTCATCTCATATGACAAATATTGTAAATATTATAAATAATGCTGATTATGATACTTTAATTTTATTAGATGAAATAGCAGCAGGTACTGATCCAAAAGAAGGCGCTTCATTAGCTCAAGCAATACTTGAATATTTACAGAAAAGGGGCTCAATTGTAATAACAACAACTCACTATGGCGAGTTAAAATCATTAGCATATTTAAAAGAAGGATTTATTAATGCGTCTGTTGAGTTTAATATAAATACTCTTCAGCCTACATATAAATTACTAATAGGTATTCCGGGGGCAAGTAATGCTATTGCTATAGCTAAAAATCTCGGGCTAAAAGAAGAAATTATAAATAATGCCAGAGAAACATATTTTAATCAGAAAGATAATACTGCAAAAGTTTTAGAAGAGTTACAGAAAACCCAGCAGGAATTATCTGATTCTAAAAAAGTAATAGAAGAAAAAGAAGATAATGTAAAACGCTTAGAACAAAGTTTAAATGATAAACTTAACGAAATTAAGAAAGAGAAGAAGAAAAATATTCATATTTACAAGAAAAAATATGAAACATCTATAGATGAAGCAAGAGAAGAAATTAAAAGTATATTAAAAGAAATGCGAGAAGAAAAATCTGAAAAAATAGCAAGAAGAAGTTTCCAAAGATTGGCAGATATTGAAAGTTCAATGCGTTCAGATTTTAACAAAGATGAGAATGAAATTGCTGAAAAATATACACCTATAGATTGGGAAAATATAAAAGTTGGTGATAAAGTTATGGTAATGGATTTGAACCAAGAAGTAACCATTGTTGAATTGCCTGATAAAAATAAAAATGTCCAAATACAAATGGGACTGATGAAAACAAAAATTAAACAGAATAAATTAGCTGTATTAAATAAAAATTTGATTAAGAAAGAGGCAAAAGCAAGAGGAACATATAAAAATAATTTTGCGATTGAACGTCGTTCTTTGTCTCAAACATTAGATTTACGCGGATACAGATGTGAAGATGCACTTGATGAAATAGAATCCTATTTAGATAAAGCAAGTTTAGTAAATTTAAGTCCTGTTTATATAATCCATGGTCATGGAACAGGAGCATTAAAACAAGTAATACGTGATTATCTAATGCATTCACCATATGTAGCAAAATTTCGTCCCGGAGAAAATGCCGAAGGCGGTGACGGAGTCAGTGTTGTTGATATTAATTAAAATAAAAATTTAGCAATATTAACTAATTATTTGTTAAAAAAATAAATATAATTCAAGTTATAATTTAAAAAAAATTGGGAACACTATATACAATAATAAGATATTTTAGTTTCAAAGGTAAAATATGAGAAAAATATTGTTAATTATATTTGTTTTTTCTATAGCAGGGCAATCTTTATATGCTTCTGAATTAGATATTATAAATGAATATACTAAAATATTAGAAGAACAAGGATATAATGATATAGAAATTAGTGGAATATTAAAACAACAAATGCCAGAATTAAATAAAATGGTATTAGAATCTAATAACTATACTATATATGAAATTGAAGAACAAAATCCAATTATGAAACAGATTAATCCAAATATTGAACCTGATAGAAAATGTGGGTATAAAGATAGAAGAGGCAAAGTTATAATATCAGCAGAAAAAAATAATTTTCATAAGTGTGGTCTTTTTAAGAATGGATTTGCAACTGTTGAACTTTTGGAAAATAGGATAAATTCAAAAACCGGTGTTTCATATAAATATATGTGTATTATATCAAGTGGCGATATATATGATGAGGGTGCATGCCATGGATTTACAGGATATTTCGGAAATACAGAAAATTGGGCAATTAATTTGGGAATTGTGGAATAAAATATTATGATGATATATTAAATTGAAACTTTATATTCCATATAAATCTTTAAAAAATTTTGGAACTTCAACATCAGCATTTGTATTTATTTCTTTTATTGTTATACCAAGTTGTGTCGCATAATCTTTTAAAACATTTGC
>CALUUL010000070.1 GCA_944323945.1 Candidatus Gastranaerophilales bacterium | reverse complement strand
GTTTCATCAAAATATCAATATTTTTTGGTTGATGAGTATCAGGATACAAATTATTCACAAAATAGTATTGTTTTTAAACTTGCAGAAGGTGCAAATTCAGAAAATATATTTGTTGTTGGAGATGATGATCAAATAATATATGAATTTCAAGGTGCTAAAACTGATACTTTAGAAAAATTTCTTATAAAGTATCCTCAAACAAAGGTTATTTGTTTAAATGAAAATAATCGTTCAACTCAGAATATTTTAGATTTTAGCTATAAAATTATTTCTCAAGATAAAACAAGATTAGAATATAATGAAGATTTTTCAAAATATAATATCTCAAAAGTTTTAATTGCGAAAAATCCTCAAATAACTCCACTAAATAAGAAAATTCAATTTCATGGTTTTGCTGATATTAAGCAAGAAAATAATTTTATAGTAAAAGAAATTGAGAAAATTATAAGCTCTGATAATATTCCAATAAATAAAGAAGGGGAAAAAGATCTATCTAAAATTGCTATTTTAACCAGAGAGAATAATGAACTTAATACTTTTGCAAGTTTATTAGAAGCTAAGAATATTCAATTTCAAATAAAAGAATCTAAAAATATTTTTGATATAAAATCTACACTCGTAATATATTTCTATTTAAAGGCATTATTAAATCATGAATTTAATGGAGATAAATTATTCGGACTGCTTTTAGCTGAACCGTTTAATTTCTCTAATGAGGACTATTCATATCTGTTAGAACAAAATAGATTAAATCATAAAGATTTAATATCTAATATAAAGTTGGGAATAGAAAATGGTTATAACTGGTCGAATTCCTTAAGGGTTAAATCTTTTATTCAAACCTTTGATTCATTAATTGGATTAAAAAGTAATTTAAATATAAAAGATTTAATAATTGAAGTTATAAATAGAACCGGTATTTTAGATTTCTTTTTAAAGAATGAAATAAATAAAAGTGAAAACATATATGCAATAAAGAAAATAATAGATGAGGCACAATCATTTTTATACATAAAAAAAGGAGCTTGGCTTGGCGATTTTCTTGAACATCTTGATACTGCCTTTGAAAGTAATATTCCAATAACAATAGATAAAGAAGATTATACTCAAAATGCAATTCAGCTTTTAACTATGCATGGTTCAAAAGGTAGAGAATTTGAATATGTTTTCATGCCTAATTTAATAGCAAAAAAATGGGAAGGGAAACGTGTGAATAATACAATGTCGCTTCCTATAGATAAATCAGATAAAAAAACAGATGAGGATATTCAAAGACGTTCAGAACAGTTAAGGCTGTTATTTGTTGGGGTAACAAGAGCAAAACATTCTCTTTATTTATCATATTCGAATGCTGTAGATACTAATCCCCAAGAGTTAACTACGTATTTATCAGATGTGATTCTAGATGATAACCTGGTTGAATCATATAATCATGAACTTGAGAAAGAAGAGTATCTGTTGGAAGTTGCTCAAATGCTAAAAAAAGAACCATTTGACTATGCTAAAGCATTTAAAGATCAATTAAAGGCTAGAATTGAAAACTTTATAATAAGTCCAAGTACTTTAAATAGTTATTTGAACTGTCCAAGATGTTTTTTGTATTCATATGTTTTAAATATACCTGTGTTAGATAAAGAAACTGCAGGTGCTCATTATGGTAGTGCAATACATAGAACTTTGCAATGGGTAGTGCAATATGCAAAAGAAAATTCTCAATATCCTATAAAAGATGAAGTTGTTAAATCATTTGAGAAAAATCTATCTAAAGAAAAATTTGAGACTGAGGAAAAAAGAGAAGAATTCAAAATAAGAGGTATAAAATGTATTGATAAATACTATAAACAGATGGTTGAAACTCCTTATTATAGGATTTATTCTACAGAATATTCTTTTAATTATGTTCCTTTTGAAAATTATTTTTTAAAAGGATTTATAGATAGAATTGAAAAAAATAATGATGGTACTATTGAATTATATGACTATAAAACCGGTAGTTCTAAATCAAAGTCACAAATTGCAGATGGAAAAGATTATGAGAATTATCTTAATCAATTACGTTTCTATAAATATGCATATGAGAAACAACAGTCTAATATAAAGGTTACAAAGGCAGGTTTGATTTTTGTTGAAGAGCCTGATAATAATTTTTATATTAATTTGACAGAAGATGATAATAAAATAATTGAATCAAAAATAAAGTATGCATATGAGAATATATTAAGTCTAAATTTTAAACCGGAGTTTGATAATAAAAAAGCTTGTGAGTATTGTAGTTATAAACATTTATGTAAGCTGGCAGATTTATAGGATGAAATTATATAACGGTATAGCAATTTTGCAGTTAAAAATTTTTTTATATATATAAGGTAAAGTAAGAAGGTATGATGTAGGACAAGAAAAGTCCTACTTTTTCTTTTTTGTATGTGATTTATAATTTTACTATGGAATATGAACTAATAAAACTAAATACTGCAAGAAATTCATTAAGGTATATTATTAAAGCATTTTGTATAAAGGAGCTATATATTCCATACTACATATGTCCTGTAGTTCGTAGTGCTGTTAATAAAGAAAAATGCAGAATTATTTACTATCATATAGATAAAAATTTTCGACCTGAAGGAAATTTCCCTGATAATGCTTTTATTTTGTATCCTGATTATTTTGGTATATGTTCAAATATTGTAGATGAATTGTGTAAAAAATATGAAAATTTAATAATAGATAATGCGCACTCTTTTTATTCAAAACCGAAAGGCATTGCATCGTTTAATTCACTGAGAAAGTTTTTTTCTACAGTAAGAAATGGTTCTTTTTTGTATGCAACAAAAGATTTAGAGATAAATATTTTGAAGGATGATTTTGTATATGAATCCAAAGTTCTTAATTTCAAAGACTTTTGTAAAAATGAAAATAAATTGGATTTAGAAGATATAAAATATATTTCAGATTCAACGATAGAGATTTTTGAAAATATTAATACAGAAAAAGAAAAGCAAAGACGAATAAATAAATTTAATTATTGGAATGAAAGACTAAACCGAAATATTATATTGAAAGAAAATGAAGTTCCTTTTTCTTATCCATATTTGGCAAATAATATAAAAGAAGCTGATAATTTGGTAAAAGAACTTGAATCCGAAGGAATTTTAGTTTTTAGATACTGGAATAATATGCCTGATAATTTCCCAGAAAAAATCTTATACACAAACTTAGTTTCTATAAATTTATAAAGAAGAACTAGCTTTCTTCTAAAGTAAGTGCTTTTTGATAATAATTTACAGCTTCTTTTTCTTTACCAAGACTAGCTAAAATACCTGCTTTTAAATAATATATAGTTGAATCATCTTTGCATAATAATAGGGCTTTATTAATATAAGAGTGAGCTTTCTTAAAATTATTTTCAATATAAAAGATATAAGATAACATAGAGAATAAATTATAATTTAAGAATCCTAATTTATCTGATTTTATCAAACTTTCTTTTGATTTTGAAAATTTTTGAGAATAAAACAGTGCATAACCTTTTCTATAATATGCATATGCATTTTGAGAATTTAAAATAATTGCTTTATTCGCATAGTTAATTGCTTGTTTATAATTGTTTTCTATAGTGAAAATGAAGGATAATTTTTCAAACATATTGCAAGAGTGAATATAATTTAATTCTTCAGCTTGAAGAAAAGATTTTTTTGCATTTATATAATCTTTCATATTATATAAAGCAACTCCTTTTCTATAGTATGCAAAACCGTCTTTATTGTTGATAATAGCTTTATTTGCATAATTTAAAGATTTCTCATATTCTCCATTATTTGCATATAAAAATGATAATCTTGTAAATATAAAATCATCTTTATATCCAAGAGCTTCTGCCTTTAATAAATCATTTAATGCTTTATCAAAATTCTTTTTATTATAATACATAGTTCCTCTTTCATAGAAAGGATTTGCATCTTTTTTTACTTTTCTAGTATACTTTAAAGAATTTTTATAATCGTTTTCTTCTAAGTATGAATATGCAAGCATTATATTTAAATATTTTGATTTATATTTATATTTTTCAGCTAATTTTAGGTAATTAATTACCTCTTTATATTTTTTTTGTTTGTAAAGAGCATTACCTATTAAAAAATAACTATAGCCGGATTCTGGATTGCATAAAATTGCTTTATTTGCATAAATTATACATTCTTTGTATTTTTTATTATTACAATATAAGTAAGAAATTACCTGATAAGAATTTAAATCAAGATAGTTCTTAATTTCTGCATCTTTAATTAATTTATTACTTAATCGGTATTTTTTTAGAAATAATGCAGATTCAATTTTAGCCTTATATTCAAATGCATTTTGTGGATTTTTTATTAAATTAAAAGTCTTTTTTGCAAGAATTGAAGTAATTTTATCATCTCTATAATTTTGTGCGATAGCAACAAAACATACATAAGTTGTAAGAATATCAGGTTTATTCTTTTTAAATAAACTATTTACTAACGCAAAAACATCATCTTTGTTTGCGTTGAGTTTTGATAAAGCAATAATACTTCTTGCTTTTGCATATAAATAGTCAGGATTTGTCTTTTCTGCTAATTTTGCGTATTTTAATGAACTTTTATATTTGCCTTTATAAAGATACGCTTTTGAAAGGTAACAGTATTGTTCTTCTTTAGATTTCTGTTTCTTTAATCTGTGTTTTATTTTGAGAATTGCTTCATCTATATTATTATAATTAATTATTAATTCTGCATTCTCATATTTAGTATTTAAATAATCAAACATAGAATTACAGTTCCCAGGATTTCACATATTTAACAGGAGAAAATATCTATTTTTTAGTTGAAATGAGCAAATATATAAGGAGTATTTTTATTAATTTGTGAATTTGAGTAAGAAACTCTATTAGATTGATTTTCAAAAATAGCGTGGTTTTGTATTTCTTTTATTGCAAGCATAGCAGCAATTTTCTCTGATAATTTCTGTTGTTTAGTAAGTTTTGCTTCAATAATTGCCGCAGGAATAAATGCAATAATGGCACCTAGTCCTGTTAATAAGCCTGAAAGTTTTTTATTACCGCATTTTTTTGCCATTTTACTCCCAAGAGTTCCACCTATTGCTGTTGCTGCGATATCTATAGGTCCTAGAATTGTTTCAGATAAAGTTTCTATACCTACTGATTGATCGTATAGATGTTCTCTTTGTTTATTAATAACCATAGAAGTATTTTCTTGCAGATTTTTAGCTTTTTGCATTTGCTCAGGAGTTAATTCTATTTGGCGTTTAGCATCCATTCTTGCTTTAATTTTAGGAAGTTCGGTTTGTGAAAATTCATCGTAATCCTTCATATCTTTTAAAGTCGTTTTCATAAACTTGAAAAGGTTTTCTTCCTTATTTACTTTAGAATTTTGATATTCCTCAGGATTTTCTGTAAAGTTTTTTAGGTGTTTATACTTTGTTGCTAAAATAGCTTTATTTTCAAAATCAGATATATTTTTGTTTAGTAGAAGATATGTTAATAAAGGAACACCAATTTTTATACAGGAACTTAGAATTTTGTTTTTTATTCCTAATACGTCAACTAATTTATCAGAAATAAGATATTCTAAGAATCCGCCAGTAAATAAAGCCGAGTATGATATATTAGAAATTGTTTCGACTTTCCTTAAAGGTTCAAGTACATCATGTTCTACATTTTTTAAAAGATTTTCATATAATATTTTATCTTCTTGTGCTTCTTTAGAATTGAGAGAGTTTTTTGTTCTCTTCGCTATAGTTTGATTTTGTTTCTCGAAAAATTCTTTTTTTCGTTGAAGATAATTTTCTTCAGTCTTTTTATATTCTCCAACTGATTGAAATGAAGAATTTATATTGACTTTATCTTTTAATTTGTCAACAAATGCTGTTTTATGTTTAATGTCGTAGTCAACAATAGAATTAACTTTTGCTTCTTGTTCAGGAGTTAAAACGGCATATAATTTGGGGTCATTAACAATATTTTGAGTACCATCAAAGCTGGCTTTTCTTATTAGTCCAAGCTGTGACTTCATAGAATTCTTCATCCCATTTATATAAAAGGCAGCTCCTCCAATTACAGAGAAAACTGTTGCAAGTTTGGGAACAGGTATATTTTTTCCTAAAATATTAACAGATGCTGAATTGTATTTTTCTAATAATAAAGCAACTTTTTTTATGATGTTATTTTTATCTGAATGTTTATTGAAAAAAGGAATTAATTTGGTAATAGCTAATGGAATAGAGCATATAGCCCCGGTTATAGACATTAATTCAATATTTAGTGTCTGGAAAAAGGTTTCCGAGTCTTCAGCTTTTTCGTGTTCGTAACTGTCTAATAAAATTAAAGGTTCAGCAATCGCTTTTGCTTTTTGTTTTAAAGATATTTGAGAAACGGAATAGTTTGATGCTTGATTCTTTAATGGAATTTTATTTGCATCTTTATTCCATTTGTTGTATTCATCAATATGATCTCTGTATTTAGTATAATAAGAAAAAATATTGTTCATTTAAACATACAAAACCTTCCATTAACAATTGAATAAAGTTAAAAATACTTTAAATTTGTTATTTTTTCTATATTTATTTATATATTTTTACAAATTTAGTTATGTTTTTAGTAAAATTGATAATATAAATGTAGAGAGGGATTTTATTAATGACTTTAAATGCATATTTAGGAATAGATGTTGGTTCAGTTACAACAAAAGCTGCACTGGTTGATGAAAAAGGTAAATTTATAGATGGTTTTATGACAAGGACTGCAGGTAAACCTGTAATAGCAGTTCAAACTTCTTTAAGAAATTTAATGATTCAAGCTAAGCAGGAATACAATATATTGGGTGTTGGTACAACTGGCTCTGGTAGAAACTTGGCTGGTGCTTTGGTTGGTGCGGATGTAATTAAAAATGAGATTACAGCTCATGCTGTTGCGGCAAGTACTTATGTTCCAGGTGTGCAAACTATTTTGGAAATTGGTGGTCAAGATAGTAAAATTATAATTCTTAGAGATGGTATCGTTACTGATTTCGCTATGAATACTGTTTGTGCAGCCGGTACTGGTTCTTTTCTTGATCAGCAAGCATCAAGATTAAATGTACCTATACAGAATTTTGGTTCACTTGCTTTAAAGTCTAAGTCTCCGGCAAGAATTGCAGGAAGATGTGGTGTCTTTGCAGAATCAGACCTTATTCATAAACAGCAATTGGGTTATCCTGTTGAAGATTTGTTATATGGTCTATGTCAGGCATTAGTTAGAAATTACTTAAGTAATTTGGCTTTAGGTAAGGAAATTCTTCCTATTGTTACCTTCCAAGGAGGAGTTGCAACTAATACAGGCATGGTAAAAGCTTTTGAAGAAGCGTTAAATACGAAAGTTGTTGTACCTGATAATCATCAGACAATGGGAGCTATAGGAGCTGCATTGCTAGCTATGGAAAATCATCAATTTAATGAAAAACCAACTACTTTTAAAGGGTTTAGCGTTGGAGAAATGTCTTTTAATTCATATACAAATCAATGCAACGGTTGTTCTAATAATTGTGAAGTAATTACTATTGTTGAAGGTGATGTAACTTCTACAGAGTTAAATAATAAATCAGATAAAATTATAGCTCGTTGGGGTGGAACCTGCGGTAGATGGGATATAGGATAAACTTATTGTTACATAATGTAACATTGTAGAATTATAATCTCAAGATAATTGAAAAACTTGTCGACATAGTTAATATAACAATATATATAAAGGAGTATAAACTATGGGACTAGCAGCATCACAAGGACGTTACCTCTGTCTTACTGCAAGGAATAGTGATTTGGTTTATGAGGGACAACAAATTTC
>CALUUL010000069.1 GCA_944323945.1 Candidatus Gastranaerophilales bacterium | reverse complement strand
GATATTTATATACCATTAAATTATCAAGTTATTTTTACATCTGCACTAACAAAAACAGGACTTGATCAAATTGAACCGATATTAGAGAATAATACATCGATTCTTTGCGGTGCATCCGGTGTTGGTAAATCTTCGATAATAAATGCTATTTTAAATACATCAAAGCAAAGAACTCTCCCTGTTAGTGATAAAACAAAGAAAGGTGTTCATACAACAAGACATTGTGAATTAATTGAAATTCAGAAAAACACATTTATTGTTGATACTCCTGGTTTTTCGCACTTAAAATTTGATTTCATATTACCAAGCGAAATTAAAAATCTATTTGTAGAAACGAAAGACTACGATTATGTGTGCAAATATAAAGACTGTTTGCACATAAATGAAGACGGTTGTTCTTATAAAGAAATCATAATGAACATGGATGAAACACGATTCGAAAGTTATAAAAAATTTGTAACGGAAGCTAAAGAATACGAAGAAAGAATTTCAAAAGAATCAATAAAAAATGAAAAAAATACAAAATTCAATCAAAATAAGATAATGGCAAAGATTTCACATAAAAAAAGAGCAGTTTCAAGAAAAACATTAAAACAAAAAATGTATAAGGATGAGATAGAATAAATTTATGAACGATTTGGCAAAAGAAAAATATAATAAATTAAAAAACATTGTAGATGAACATATCGATAAATATATCAAAGTTGTATACCCTGAAAGTATATATAAATCGATGAAATATTCACTCCTAGCCGGAGGTAAAAGACTAAGACCTGTTATGGCAATAGAAACAGCAACTATTTTCAATGCCCCTATAGAACAAATTATTCCTACAGCTGCAGCTATAGAGATGCTTCATTGCCAAAGTTTAATTCACGATGATTTACCTTGCATGGATAATGATGATTTCAGAAGAGGTAAGCCTACAAATCATAAGGTTTTTGGTGAATCTACGGCAGTTCTGGCAGGTGATGCTCTGCTAAGTTTCGCACCAAAAATTATTATAGATAAGACACCCTCCTCGGTTAAACCTGAAACAATACTAAAGCTCTTAAATGAATTTTTTATAGCAGCAGGTGTTGATGGAATTATTTCAGGACAAATTGTTGACATTGATTCAGAGAAAAAGAAAATATCTAAAGAAACTCTTGATTTTATATATGAATACAAAACCGCAAAACTTTTTAAATTAGCTGTTCGTTCAGGAGCTATAATTGCCGGCGCTAATGAAAAACAAATTGAAGATATAACAAAATTTGCTGAGTATTACGGTCATGCTTTTCAAATATATGATGATATCCTTGATGTAACTGCAACTTTGGAAGAAATTGGTAAAACTCCTGGAAAAGATATAAATGTAGAAAAATCAACATATGTTTCAATGTATGGATTGGATGAAGCAAAAAAACAAGCACTATTTCTTTGTAATAAAGCTTGTGATATACTAAACTCAAATAATATTAAATCTGAGATTTTAATAGGAATAGTAGAGAAAATTTCCGAAGGGATAAATAAATGTTCTTAAATACAAGTTATGAAATAATAATCAATGGATTAGAATCCGCGATTGTAGCCCAGCTGCTGAAATTTATAGGACATTATATAAAAACAAAGGATATTGATTTTCAGGTATTAGCAACTACAGGGGGAATGCCGAGTTCACATACAGCAGGTGTTATTGCTTTATCAACTACCGTTGGACTTATATGCGGTTTTGATTCTGTAGAATTTGCAATTGCAATAGGTTATTCACTTGTTGTTATGTATGATGCCGCTGGTTTAAGACGTTCAACAGGAAAGATTGCAGCTTGTTTGAATAAAATTCGTGAAGACTTTTATGCAAATAGACCCATGCCTGCAGAAAGACTAAAAGAACTTCTGGGACATACACCATTTGAGGTTTTTGTCGGAGCGCTTCTTGGTATATATATAGCTTGTATAAATCATTTTTATCTTTTTCAATAGGAAATAATGGAAAATTTAGAGTTCTTTAATAATTATTCTGATGCCGTTTGTATATTGGCAAATGATAATAGTATTATTTTTAAAAACAGACTGTTTATCTCAACATTCTCTGATTTTGGGAATATTGATAAATTCAAGAAACATTTTAATTTCAACTTATGTTTCCTATCATTAGAGAATATCAATAACAAAACACCTATTGATTTTGTCCTTAAATCAAAAGAAAATTTCCACACAATTTGCACATATCAAAAACACGATGATGAATATCAATATTATTATATTTATACGTTTAAATATGAAAAATATAAAATAGTTGTATTTAAAGATATTACATCTATTGATAGAATAGAATCAATAAAAAAGAAATATAAAAAATTAGAAGATTTATATAAAGAAGAAAAAGAATCTACAGATAAATTTGCAAAATTACAGGAACACGCCCAAGCTCAAGTATTGAAAATGGGAATAATAAACAGAATTTCACTTGTTATTAGAGAAACTAATGATATAGAGTCAATATTATCTTCAACATTAGAAGAAATACACAATTTACTTGGTTCTTCCAAAACATATTTTTCTATGAAAGAAAAAAATGGATTCCGTATTAAATATTCTGTGCTTCAAAATGATATTGAAATTAATTCCTTAACTGAATATGAAGATGAGATTATTACACAGATTAAAAACAAGAATATTGTAGTATCAAATTGTTTAAAAGAATTTTTAAATTCTGAAAGTTTTCTGACAAAAGGTATAAAACGAATTATAATTCCTGTATATAACAAAAATAAATTACTTGGAATTATAGTAACACTTACAAAACAAAAATTTAATTTAGATGATAATAAGGAAATTTTACAATCAATTTCAGTTCAATTAGCAAGCTCAATAATCCAAGCAGGATTAATTCAACAATTAAATAAAAAGAATAAAAAGCTTCAAAAAACATTAAGCGAATTGAAAGAAACACAGATGCAATTAATCAATACAGAGAAAATGGCATCCATTGGTCAATTGGTATCAGGTGTTGCACATGAAATAAACACACCGCTTGCTTCAATAAATTCAAATAATACTTTAATAAAAAAAATATTATCCTCATCTGAAATAATATCTAATAAACAGGTTGAAATTTTAAGAGAATTAAATTCAATTGATATTGAAGCAGCAAACAGAATTTCCAATATAGTAAAATCATTAAAAAGATTTGTTCGCCTAGATGAAGCAGAATTTCAAGAAGCGGATATAAATAAGGAATTAGATTTAACATTAAAATTAATAGCGCACGAAATAAAAAATAATATTACTATTGAAAAACAATATTCAGCATTACCTCCTGTTTTATGCAGTGTTAATATGTTAAATCAAGTTTTTATGAATATATTAGTTAATGCTTGTCATAGCATTGTAGATAATAAAGAAGGAAAAATTATTATTAAAACTTCATTTGATGAAAAGTTTTTGTATGTAAAAATAAAAGACAATGGTATTGGAATTCCAACAGAACAACAAAATAAAATTTTCAATGTAGGATTCACTACAAAGAAAATAGGAATAGGTACCGGTTTGGGACTTTCTATTTCAAAGAAAATTATAGAACTTCATAAAGGGAATATTTCTTTTACATCAAAAGAAAATATAGGTACAGAATTTACAATAAGTATTCCATTTAATCATTAGCCATATATTTTTCAACAATAATTGGTAAAATTAAATCCCAAGCTTGTTCAGTCGGATGTATATTATCAGGAAGCCAGTATTTCTGGTCATATATATCAACATCACCTATTATATCTTTGACTCTAACCACATTTATACCATATGATTCAAGTTCTTTTACTTCATAATCCGGCAGCTCTTTTTTTGACAATTCAGGAAATTCAATAAAAATAAACTTGGAATTAGGATACCTTTTTTGGGAAATTTTATAAGTTTCCTGCATAATTTTATTAAATAATTTAAAATCGTAACTTTCTTCTTTTGCTTGTTCATAAACAATCTTGTTTAGAATTCTTTTAACAAAGAAAGAAGAATATAACGGATTAAATTTAGGTGTTATATCAATTAAATTCCCCTCTTCAATTTTATAACGTAAATTAAACATATCTATAAGTGGATTAACCTGATAGTTATATAATCTTTGAATATGATTCCAAATAAAAGTATAAATAACAAAGTCAGCCGTCTTCGCATCATTCATAATATTATCATTATTAATTTGATAATACATAAATTGAGTACCTGTCGCACCTTTAGCTTTGTTTATACAGCTTTTACCTGTCAACTCAGATATTTTATAACACGGTGTTTGATTATCATTTAAACCTGCACCTTCAGCAAAAGAACAACCAAACCAAACAATGTTATTTGCATTATCTTTTACAAAAGAATTTCTAAATAGCGTTGTATCAAATGGTTTTAACAATCTATATTTTGTTTTATATTGTTGTGTATTATTTGAAACAAGTCTATCTGCCTGTTTTTTAAATTTTTCATTTTCAATTTTTGTTTTATTGAAAGAGTATATTTCAACAAAACAAAATACAAACATAATAAGTAATATGTTAACAAATAATCTTTTAAGCATACATACTCACAATTCTTTCATTAATTATTATTTTAACACATACAAACATAACAAGTTAATTTATGTTTATTATATAATTTGTTCAAAAGAGGTTAATTATGAGTATAAAAGCACAAAAAGGAACAAAAGATATTTTACCAGAAGAAATATCAAATTGGCAAAACATAGAAAGAGTGGCAAACGAAGTATTTTCAAAAGCAAATTTTAAAGAGATTAGAACACCTATATTTGAAGATACAGCGCTATTCGAGAGAGGAGTTGGAGATACAACTGACATTGTTAATAAAGAAATGTATACTTTTACAAAAAGTGACAGAAGTATAACATTAAGACCAGAAAATACAGCAGGCGTTGTAAGAGCATATTTAGAACATAACTTTTACAGAGAAAGCCCTCCAATTAAATTTTGGTATAAAGGTCCAATGTTTAGATATGAAAGACCACAAGCAGGAAGGCAAAGACAATTCCATCAAATTGGTGTAGAAATGTTTGGAGTCGAAGATGCTTCGGCAGATGTTGAGTGTATTGTTTTAGCTACAGAGTTTTTAAAAGGATTAGGCTTAAATGACTTAGTAGTTGAAATAAACTCTTTGGGCTGCAATGTTTGTAGAAAAGAATATAAAGAACAACTAAAAAAAGCAATTGCACCATTTTTAAGTGGTTTATGCGAAGATTGCAGAAATCGTTACGAAAAGAATCCTTTAAGAATATTAGATTGCAAAAATGAAACGTGCAATAAATTATTTGAAGAAAATCATTTAAAAGAATCCGTATCAGGAATAAAATTGTGTAATGATTGCTCTAATCACTACGAAAAATTAAAATCATATTTGAATGCATTAAATATAAAATATATTGAAAATACTTTTTTAGTAAGAGGTTTAGATTATTATACAAGAACAGTATTTGAAATAAAGTCAAATAATTTAGGTTCACAAAATGCTGTATGTGGCGGTGGAAGATATGATGGACTAGTTGAAACCCTTGGCGGACCCCATACACCAGCAGTTGGTTGGGCGATGGGAGTTGAAAGGTTAAATGCCTTAATACCAAAATTAGAAGCCCCAAAGATAGATTATTTTATTGTATCTGATAATCAAATTGAAGCAATAAAACTTGTTGACAAATTGAGAAAAAAGGGCTTTTCAGTAGAATTCGATTATACATCCAGAAAATTTGCGAAACAGCTTGAAAAAGCAGCCAAAATAGCGAATTTTGCAATTATTCTTGGAGAAGATGAAATAAAAAACAACTATCTTACAGTCAAAAATCTTTCAGATTCAACACAAATGAAAAAAACTTTAGAAGAATTAATATAAGCATCTAATATATTAAATGTTTAACAGCAGACAACTCTTCGTAGGCCGCACCAGCTTCGGAGAGTTCTTCTATTGTTATACCAAATAGTCCAATAAAGTTTTTCGTTTTATCATTTAGACTATTAGACCTTATATCTGAAAGAACTTGTAAGATTATATCCTCTCTTTTTAAAGTACTTCCTTTTAAACCTGTATTTTTATTAAAAATTCTCTTTTTTGACTTGCCCATTATATATATTCCTTTTATCATTTTATATATATTTCTTTGTCTTTACAAGCTTATTAAAAATGTTTTAATGTTAATAAATGTAAAAAAAATATATAACCAGCCTTGCAATAAGCAACTTTTACTTTTTTTGACATTTATCATCATAAGTAATTTACTTAAAGGAGTAATTAGCATGAGAATTGGTCATATTTCTACAAATGTACAATATAATCCATTAAAAAGATTAAACAAACAAAATAATATAAATAACACGACTCAAACAAATTCAGTTACTTTTGGTAATACTACAAATAATCTAAAAAAAGCAGGTTTATTAGGTACAGCTGCACTAATGGGAATGAACATGGCCGGTTGTAACATTCAACAAGCAAATATCCCATCTGCAAATTCATCGATTATTGAAGAATCAGAAGAAAATAAAACAGCAGAGGATATTGCAAATGCTATAGATGTCATACAAAATGCTAAAACAAATGAAAAAACTTCATTAGCTGATATTGCTTTGTCATCACTACCAGTTACAGAATTTTATTTTACAAATTCTGATGGTGTAATTTTACTTGAACCAGATGAAAATATTCCAACTAATGAAAATGGTTCAGTTATTGTAACTATAACAGAAAAGGAATCTGAATTAGAAGATGAAGGCTCAACTCTAGGTGAAATTATTGAAAAAGTTTATTCAAATGCTTTAAATTCATATGAAGGAGAACAAAGAACTGCTATATACAATAAATTAATTGATGAAACAATTCAGGCGAACCCAAGCTTAGCTGACTTTATTAAAGCAGAACTTGGTGACGATATTGAAAGTTATGAACAAATAAGCAATTTAAATCTATATAAGGGTAAATCTAGTTCTGACCAAGTATTAGATACAAGATTGATTAATCTTCCTTCTTCGGTAGTATATCAAGTACAAGCAGAACAACCTGAAAATGTAGATTTCTGTTATTCTATGGACTCATATTATCCAAAAGATACTATAGCAAGTGTAATAAAAAATTCTGAAGAATTATTGGATGGAGAATATAATACTTTCTCTGATTTAATTTATGGACAATATGGGAAGGATATTTCTGACGAAGCATATAGAGACATAGTATATGCTGTTGTAAATTCACCAGAAAATGCTACCTGTTTTGAAAATGTATTAGATGAAATGAACTTTTATGATATTCTTACAACTGGCAGTATAACTGATTTAAACAGAACTTTAGATGAAAATACAGATAAAGAAATGA
This sequence comes from Candidatus Gastranaerophilales bacterium, assembly GCA_944323945.1. The sequence continues at coordinate 757 of CALUUL010000069.1, read as the reverse complement.
TTGGAATAGTTCTTCCATCAGTAGCTACATTGAGGACTCAGGCTCATAATGCTGATACTACAAAAGTTGATAAAGATGGAATCATATACCAAATTTCCCCTGCTGCTGTTGAAGAAGGACAAAATGATAGAATTATTTTAATTCAAGACAATAAAAATACAGATGGAAAAATGGATGCAGGAGAAGTATACTCTCTTCAAGATGTATTGCAATACTATTCATCACCAAATGGTGAAGGTAGATTTGCTAATGTTATTGACGGAAAACTTGTTTTAAATTCTGACATAGATTATAGTGATGAATTTTCAAAAAATATCTTGCAACAAGTTGTTTATGCTAACTTAGACATTTTTGCAACAGAATATGAAGATAAAAATGGAGTTCACAAATACGGCGTATTTGATGTAGAGCCTGGATTTAATACAGAAGGCAAAACATTAGAAGAAATTATACAACATTCTTCAATAAATATTAATAGAATGATGGAATATAGTTTCGTTGATAATAATGGCGTATCTAGATTTGAAGATGATGTTGAACTGAAGCTTCCACAATTTAATTATAGAATTAATCATTGTGCAACTTTAAAACCTTGTTGTGGAAATATAGATCCAGAGCCTACAAAAACTCCGGAACCAACACAACCAACATGTCCAACAAATCCAACGAAACCTACAACTCCAACGGAGCCTACAACTCCAACAGAGCCTACAACTCCAACGGAGCCTACAACTCCAACAGAGCCTACAACTCCAAC
>CALUUL010000068.1 GCA_944323945.1 Candidatus Gastranaerophilales bacterium | reverse complement strand
ATAAAAAAAGATGTTAAATTTCCGGGTGGTACTTTTTTTGAAGATAATGTTTTTGTTTATGATGCTTTATTCAAAGCCGAAAAAATGTCTGTTTTAAGAGAAGATTTGGTTTATTATCGAATTAACAGAAAAAATGCTGTTACAAGTTCAAGAAATCGTATTTTCTTTGATTATTTTAATATATTTAATTTAATTGGCGATAATTTAAAGAAAATAAATTTATTTGATGAAATGAAATATTATTATTGGGATTATAAGGTTATAACTCTTTATTGGTGGTTTATGAAAGTAAAACTTCCATATAAACGTGAATTTTTTAATAGAATGAAATATGATTTTAAACATCTTGGAATGAAAGAAGAAGATAAAGAATTTGTCAGAAATCGTACATTATTTTTAATAGATAGATTTACTAAAATGCCGTTTTTCATATATTATCCTTTATTTTTCTTTTTCGATAAAATTTTTAGAATAGAATTTGGGAAGAAAAATTATGCTGTAATTTTCTTTTCAACTTTTGAAAAATGGTATGATTATAAAAAGTAAATTAAAAACCTAATGATAAACCTGCACAAATATTGATGGATTGACCTGTTATAGTTTTTGCTTTATCGGATATTAAAAATTCACAAGTATTGGCTATTTCTTCAGGTGTAACAAATCTTCGTTGAGGAATTGTTTCTATTATTTCATCTTTAGAAAAATCTTCTTCTAAATTTTCATTATTTATTAACTCTGTATCAACCCAGCCGGGGTTAATTATATTAACTGTTATATTATTTTGAGCTACTTCAAGTGCCAAAGACTTTGTTAATCCTATTAATGAAGCTTTTGTCATTGAATAAATTGAAGCATTTGCTTCGCCCATAACACCTGATATTGAACCTATGTTTATAATTCTTCCCCAATTTTGTTGTTTCATATAAGGAATAATTAATTTTATAAGTTGATAAGGTGCAATAGTATTTAATTTAATAGAATTTATTATATCTTTATCAGACATTTTTTCTATTGGTGAATAAAAATAAACACCTGCATTATTTATTAGGATATCAATATTAACATTTAATTTATTAAAGAGTTTTTCAGCTGAGTTGTCTTCAAATAAATCAATATCGGTATAACCTGCAAAATTATTTTCATTGCATAATTTTTCAAGTTTTTCTTTATATCTGCCTGTAATATATACATTAAAATCATTTGCAAAATGTTTTGCAATAGAAAGTCCTATACCTTGTGAAGAGCCTGTTATTAATATATTTTTTTTATTCATCATCTACATTTGTTATAAAGCTTAAGAGTGACATTATAAAAGCATTTATTAATTCTGCTTTTTCATTATCTTCCAATGTTTTTATAAATTCAATACAAGTATGCAAATTATAATTATTATCATACCATCTGCTATATCTTGGCGGCGGATTATCATTCATATTTTTAATAGATATATCAAATTCATCTTTATATCTGGCTAATATAATTTGCAAAAAGTCTTGAGAAATTAAATCTATAGTATATTCATCTACTGTTTCTAATAACAATAGAAGTTGTTTTAGATCAGGATATTTATCATACCAACGATTGTACATTTTTTAACCTGCAGGCCAAGTAAATTCTCTTCCTGCCATTATATGGACATGAATATGAAATACTGTTTGTCCTGCACTTGCTCCTGTATTAACTACTGTTCTATATTCTTTTATTCCCAATTTTTCGGTTATTTTAGGAATGGTAGAAAATATATCGCCAAATACTTTACTATCTTTAATTTCATTTAAAGATGAATAATGATTTTTAGGTATTACCAAAAAATGAACAGGTGCTTGAGGATTTAAATCATTAAATGCTACAACATTTTCATCTTCATAAATAAAATTTGATGGAATTTCTTTATTTGCTATTTTACAAAATATACAATTAGAACTCATAAAAAACCTCTTATAAAATGTATTTTTCTAATAGTATATTTTTTTTTTTGATAATGCAAATTTTTAATTATTTTCGGCAGCAGAATTTATACTCTCAAATAAATCTGTATAATGTTTTATACCGTATCCCCAAATTGTTTTATAATTTATGTCTTTTAATTCAAATATTTTTTTTATACAAGAGTCTTTAATATTTATTTTTCCTTTATATATATATTCAATAGGTCTGTTTTGGTTTTTATACTTTGAAGCTTCACATACTGGGAATCCGTTTCTCATATCATCAGGCAGAGCTTCTTTATTTTTTAATATACCGCCTTTATTTCTATATTCAGCCATTAAATCTTTAAAATAATCACTTCTTATAAATTTATTAACGTCGTCTTCAGGTCTTATTACAAAATTATCTTTATCAAGGAATTCTGTCGGAATTCTTAAAAGAACAAGTCCTTTTTCTCTTTTTAAAGCTTGTTCAATCAATGCTTCAGCTAAAGTATGTGTATCTGTTGCGTTTTTTGTATTTTTCCAGTTATATTGAAAATCTTCCATGTCAAAAAGATATACACCATCTATTAAATCTTCTGACGGTAATAAAAACCCTGTTTCCATTATTTTTTTATAATTTGTTGAATTTGTAAGATGGTATAAATATTTAGGAAGAGTTGAACTTTTTTGTTTTGATTCTTCAATATTTTTTGGTTTTTCACTACTTCTTATAAAAACATCTCCAATTTCTTGAGATTTAAAAGCAGAGTATTTTGCATTAGTTCTAAATAATGTTTTTATTGGAGGGTTATAATTTATTGTTGTAAAATTAATTTTCATATTTGGCTTAAAACATAAAAATATTTAAATTTGTGTATTTTCGCTATAATTATAATTGAGGTTAATATGATAAATCAATATATGACAGATACAATAAGTGCAATAGCAACGCCAATTGGTAATGGTGGTGTTAGTATAATAAGGCTTTCGGGTGAAAAAGCTTTTGAAATTATTGATAAAATATTTTCATCACAAAATCTTACGGCAGGCAAAATATATCATGGATGGATTCTGGAAAATGGAGAAAAATTAGACGAAGTTATAGTACTTCCGTTTAAGGCTCCAAACAGCTATACAGGTGAAGATGTTATAGAAATACAATGTCATGGCGGTGTTCATATTACCAATAAAATTTTAGATTTAACAATAAAAAATGGTGCAAGATACGCAGAAAAAGGTGAGTATACTAAAAGAGCATTTTTAAACAGGAAAATGGATTTATCTCAAGCAGAAGCTGTTTTAGATTTAATTCATGCCAGAAGTGAAAAGTTTGCTTCTGCAAGTGCAAAAAATTTATTTGGTAAATTATCTATAGAAGTAGCAAAAATAAGGAAAGATATAATGGAATTACTTTCAAGAATTATTGCTGCTGTTGATTTTCCTGAAGATGTAGTTGAACCTGAGTATTCATATATAGAAAATACTATTGAAAAAATTATAGAAAAGATAAATTATATTTTAAGTTTTTCAAAAAGTTCGAATGTATTCAGACAAGGTATAAAAATTGTTTTAGCAGGTAGACCTAATGTTGGAAAATCATCATTATTTAATACTCTATTAAATTTAGATAGAGCAATTGTAACTGATATAGCAGGTACTACCCGTGATGTAATTCAAGAAACTCTTGATATAGATGGTATTGCTGTAACTATTATAGATACAGCTGGAATTCGTGATGATGAAAATATAAATAAGGTTGAGGCTATTGGTATAGATTATTCAAAAAAATATGTTCAAGATGCAGATTTAGTCTTGTTTCTTTATGATTTGAAGGATGGATTTACTAAAGAAGATAAAGAAATTCTTGATTCTATAAAAGATAAAAAATATATAAAAGTTGCTACAAAATCTGATTTAACTTCTTTTAAAGATGATGATTCTATTTGTATTTCACTGAAAACAGGTGAAAATATAGAAGTATTAAAACAAAAAATAAAATCGGCAGTGATAACTCAAAATCTTACAGAGGTTGAGTTTATAACAAATAAAAGGCAACAAAAATCATTGGAAGAAACAAAAAATTCATTGATTAATGCTTTAATAGCTACTCAGAATAAAGAAATTCAAGATTTGATATCAATAGATATAAAATCTGCATTAATGTTTATTTCAGAAGTTTCAGGTGAAGTAATTACTGACGACATATTAAACAATATTTTTGATAATTTCTGTATTGGTAAATAGATTATAGTATTAATACCCAATTGGCTAATAAAAATTTATTTAAATTTAATTTAAAGTAATATAGTAAATTTTAATCATGATAGTTAAATTTAGGAATTGGTGAAATATGGTTTTGTCTTCGAGTGTTTTTTATCGCGATAGTGAAATAATGCAAGAAATCTTTTTTCAGGTTTCAAAATATTCAAATGGTGAAATTATTATAACTGATGAAAATTTTAATATAATTTTTCATAATACAAAGTATATTTTAGATAATAGAAAATATAACTTATATGATTTTTTAAATAATTTTATTAATAAAAATATTAAAGAGAATATTGAAAATTTTAAAAATTCAAATAAAAATCATATTTTTTTAAAACTTATATTTTGTGATAATGGTGTATTACAAAATATACCTGTAGATTTGCATATTTGTAAAATTAAAAATAAAAAAAATAAAATAATTGGATTTTCCATAATTATTCAAGATATTACTCAAGAAGTAAAAAATAAAATTTTAAAAGAAACATTTGTAGATATTATTTCTCATGATTTGAAAAATCCAATGAGAGCAAATATACAAATATTAGAACTAATTCTAAAGAATAAATTCGGTAAAATAGAAAATAATTTAAAAATTGTACTTGATGAATTGCTTAATTCTTGTAAATTTATGAATTATATGGCTGATAATTTATTGATTAAATATAAAAACGAATTTGATTTATATGAGCTTCAAAAGCAAGAATATTCAATTGTTAATCTAATAAAAGACCGATGCAATAAACTAATGAATTTTCTTGATAGAAAAAAGCAGTCTGTAGAACTTGTGGTTAAAGGTGATTTGCCAAAGGTAAACATTGATGTTGATGAAATGGCAAAAGTTATAAGTAATTTGATTATAAATGCTTCAGAACAAAGTGTTGAAAATTCAAAGATAGTAATACAAATAGAGAATCAAAAAGGTAATATTAATGTTTCGTTTATAGATTATGGATATCCACAAAAGTCTGAAATATTGAACGGAATATTTGAAGAATATATAACTATTACTAATAAGTTTAGGAAGGTTGGTTTTGGTTTGGAATTATATAATTGCAGAAAAATTATTGAAGCACATAATGGTAGAATTAGTGCAAAAAATGAATCTAATACAGGAAATATAATTACATTTAGTTTGCCTTTGGCAGGCTAAATAACATTATTAGATATAGTCAAAGGAACTTGTCGATCTAGGGCATCGGGAAGAATATAATCTGTAGAAAGTTCATTTTCCTTAACCATAGAAGCTAAAGCAAAAGCACAATTAAGTTTAATTTCATTTGTTATTTTTTTAATATTATTTTTTAGTACTCCATTGAATAGCCCAGGGAATACGAGAGAATTATTAATTTGATTAGGGAAATCACTTCTTCCCGAAGCAGTAATAAATGCACCATATTTTTTAGCTTCATCTGGCATAATTTCTGGCGTAGGATTTGCAAGTCCAAAAATAATAGGTTTATTATTCATTGATTTAACCATTTCTTCAGATAATAAATTAGGAGCAGAGAGTCCTATAAATACATCAGAATTTTTTATACCTTCTTGAAGGTTACCTTTGAAACAGTCTAAATTTGTATATTTTGCTATTTCCTCATGTGCAAAATTATTTTGCTCTCTTCCTTTATAAATTGCACCATCAATATCGAACATAATAATGTTTTTAGCACCAATAGCCAAAATAAGTTTACATACTGCAATAGCCGCAGCTCCGGCTCCTGAAAAAACAATTTTTACATCTTCTATTTTTTTACCTGCAAGATGAAGTGCGTTTAATAATGCTGCTAATACTACAACTGCAGTTCCGTGTTGATCATCATGAAAAATCGGAATATCAGCTTTTTCAATTAATTTATTCTCAACTTCAAAACATCTTGGTGCTTTTATATCTTCTAGATTAATTCCTGAAAATGAATTTTGAAGTAATAATACAATCTCAATTATTTCATCAGGAATTTGAGTTTTTAAGCATAAAGGTATTGCACTAACATCACCAAGTTCTTGAAATAATACAGCTTTTCCTTCCATAACAGGTAAACCGGCTAAACCTTTAATATCACCTAAACCTAAAACGGCACTTCCATCTGATACTATTCCGACAGGTTTTTGTTGTTTTTCTTCTGTTAATTCAATTTCTACAACACCGCCTGCCATTTTTCTTAATTGTAGTGATTTTTCATTTGTTGTTCCTGTTAATTGATTGTAGTCAAACATAAACAATCTCTTTGAAACGCATAAAAAGAATTCTTTTAAATTTTTTGTTTTACCTTTTAAAACAGGTATTGAAATATTAAAATCTATATCTTTTACATTATTTTCAATTAAACTTAAATCAATAGCTCCAAATGAAGGCTCAATATTATCTACAACAAGTTTTATTTTTTTTTCATCTTGAGAAGAAATTTCAAAAGGATATGCATCTATTCCTAGTGTTGATTTTAAAAAGATTGCTCTTTCAAGTGATTTTTCATAATCAAAAGAAATAACGGCAACGGAATTTTCTCTGTTTGTATAATCATAAGAACATTCAGGATTTTCTTTTATTTTTAAGCAAGATGCTGCAACTCCAGGAGTATAAACTATAGCTAAGGTATTTTTATCTTTTACTTCAACTTTAGAAACTATTTTTATTCCGTTATATTTAACCATTATTTTCTTACTTTATTTTCTTTGCCTTCAAGTAATCTTTTAATATTTGCTTTATGCATTATAATTACATAAATTGCTCCTAATGCAGCAAAACAAATATAGTATATGTTTTGTTCAAAAGCATTCATTAGAATAGGAGCCAGAGAAATTGCGATAATTGAACCTAATGAAACATATTTAGATGTGTATGTAATTAGTCCCCAAATTGCTGCAATAATTAAACCTACAGGCCAGCATAAAGCAAGAATTGTTCCCACACCTGTTGCAACTGATTTACCTCCTGTAAAACCTAGGAAGATAGATTTACTATGTCCTATAATAACAGATATTGCAGCAATAACAGGTGCTAAGCCCATATAATTCATAAAATTGAACCAATGAACAGCAATTAAAACGGGTATTGCACCTTTTAAAGCATCCAGAAGCATTACAATGAAAAACCATTTTGTTCCTAGAACTCTTTTAACGTTGGTAGCTCCCGTTGAACCTGAACCGGTTTGTCTTATATCAATACCTTTTAATAACTTAACAATAATGTATCCTGTGGGAATTGAGCCTATTAAATAAGAAAAAATTAATACTATTATTAATTTAGTTATTAAAATTGTCATTTCTTTTCTCCTTTTTCTTTTGCAGAAATTCTTATCGGAGTACCTTTAAATCCAAAGGCTTCTCTTAATTTATTTTCTAAATATCTTACATAATTATCTTTTAAGAAATCTTCATTATTAATGAATAGAACAAAAGTAGGTGGGTTTGTTCTAACCTGAGTAGTATAGAATAATTTTAATCTTTTACCTCTAATACTTGCAGGCGGATTCATAGAAACAGCATCTATAATTACTCTGTTTAATAAACTTGTTGCTATGCGTTTTGAGGTTTCAGCATATACTTCTTTTGATAATTTATATAAATTAACTAATCTTTGTTTAGTTTTTGCACTAATGAAAACTTTTGGTGCATAACTTAAAAATGGCATTTCTTTTTCGATTTCATTTTCAAATTTTTTTATTGTATTTGATTGCTTATCTTCAATTAAATCCCATTTGTTTATTGCTAAAATAATAGCTTTACCTGTATCAATAATTGTTCCTGCTATTTTTTTATCTTGGTCTGTAATACCTTCTGTTGCATCAACTACAAGTATTGCAACATCACAATTTCTAATAGCACGAATAGAACGATCTACAGCAAATTTTTCAATGCCCCAATCAACCTTAGATTTTTTTCTGATACCTGCTGTATCAACTAATATAAATTCTTCACCTTCATATTTGACTTT
>CALUUL010000067.1 GCA_944323945.1 Candidatus Gastranaerophilales bacterium | reverse complement strand
TAATTAAATTAAAAGCATTTTTCTTTCCGATTAATTCAAGGTCTAGATCAGCATCAATAAATATTTTCACAGGAATAACACCTTGTTTGTATTTTGATATTGCTATTTGTTTGAATTCAATAGAGTATACAATATGATTAGAATATACTTTCTCTACAAAAGGTGATTTAAGTAGTTTACATTTTTGTTCTTCGGTAAAATTTTTCTGTTTTCTCATCTTTTTCTCCTTTCCTTATTTTAACAGAATTTTTCCTACCTACTTTGTCCGCTTTTTGGGGTACACTTCATTAACCCAACCTACATAATTATATCCAGTCTTTTATGACATACTTTCCAAGAAATATTTTGGAACTGAAAAAATAGCAGGGTTCGAACTCCCTGAAACCTCATCAGGGCAACAAAAAAGAGCCTCTAAAAAGGCTCTTAATTTAAATGGCGGGACCGACGAGTCGGATTTTGCGTAGGCTGAAGTGAGCAAAAGCAAATGAAACGCCGAAATAACGCGGAGCATAGTGAATGAGAGTTTTGCTTTCTGCAAAACAAAATGAACGACTGTGAAGCGTGAAGCAATAATCCGATAGCGAGAACGTAGTGAGAGCCGAGAAGTGATTGAAATAAAAAAGACACCCGAAGGTGTCTTCTAAATGGCGGGACCGACGAGGCTCGAACTCGCGACCTTCTGCGTGACAGGCAGACACTCTAACCAAACTGAGCTACGATCCCAACTGCAAAATTATTATATGCGGAACAAAAAAAAAATGCAACAGTATTATTCTATTTTTATTATATTTTTTATTTTTTCTATATTATCGTATTATTTTAAGCATTTTACTAATATTGTTTTTGCAATATAATTTAGATAATAAGGAATTACAATAAGAGGGAAATTATGAATAAATACTTGTTGGAAATAGGAACAGAAGAGCTTGCATACAAATTCATTCCTTCTGCAATGGAACAATTAAAAGAAGAATTTTCAAAAACATTAAAAGAAAATGAAATAAAATTCTCAGATATTAAAATATATGGAACACCAAGACGTTTAGCTCTAATTGTAGAAAATATAGCAGAAAAACAAGAAGATATTGAAAAAACAATAAAAGGTCCTATTGCAAATATTGCCTATGACGAAAATGGAAATTTAACAAAAGCGGCAATTGGTTTTGCAAATAAGAACGGTATTAATCCTGAACAATTATACAAACAAGATAATTATGTATGGGCAAAAATTGAGCAAAAAGGAAAGAACACAAAAGAACTTCTTCAATCATCTGTACCAAATATTATAATGAAGCTAAAAGGCACTCACTTTATGAGATGGGCAGATTTAGACATAAAGTTCCAACGTCCTATAAGATGGATAGTTTCTTTATTTAATAACGAAAAAGTAGAAATTGAAATAGCAAATATAAAATCATCTAATATTACCAGAGGACATAGATTTGCAAAAAAAACAGAAATTGAAATAAATAATCCTGATGAGTATCTTAATGTTTTAGAATCAGCAAATGTTATTGCTGATGTTCAAAAAAGAAAAGAAACAATAGTAAAGCTTGCAACAGAAAAAGCAAAAGAGATTGGTGCAGAAATTGCAATAGATAAAGACTTACTTGAAGAAGTAACATTTATAACAGAATGGCCAATTCCTGTTATTTGTTCATTTGAAGAAAAATACTTACAGATTCCTGAAAAGGTTGTAGTTACTGTCATGGCTGTACACCAAAGATATTTTCCTTTATATAAAGAAGGGAAATTATTAAATAAGTTCATAACAATAAGCAATTATGTTGGAGATACTTTTGAAAATATAAAAGCAGGGAATGAAAGAGTTGTGAAAGCCAGACTGGAAGATGCAATATTTTTTGTTCAAGAAGACACACAGAAACCTCTTTTAGCTTATTTAGAAGCATTAAAGGGCGTCACATTCCAAAAAGGATTTGGTTCTGTATATGACAAGACTCAAAGAATATGCCATTTATCAAAAAGCATTGCAAAAGAATTAAATATTCAACCACAATCAATTGAAAGAACAGCTCTTCTTTGTAAAGCAGATTTGGTCACTAAGCTTGTATTTGAGTTTACAGAACTTCAAGGATATATTGGATCAGACTATGCGCTAAGAAGCGGAGAAACAAAAGAAGTTGCAAAAGGCATTATGGAACATTATTTTCCGTTAAATGCAGATTCTGAAGTTGCAGAAAGTATTGAAGGTCAAATTGTTGGTATTGCTGATAAAATAGATACAGTTGTAACAGTATTCGCTGACGGGAAAAAAATATCAGGTTCACAAGATCCTCTGGGTGTAAGAAGAGCGACCCTTGGAATATTAAAAACAATTCTAAACAAAGACTTAAAAATTAATCTTACCCAATTACTAAAACAAACTATTGAACTTTTACCTGTTCAAATTACAGATAAAAAGAAACTATTCGAAACAGTAAAAAGCTTTATGGAACAAAGATTAATTATTATGTTATCTGATAAGTATAAACACGATATTCTAGAAGCTTGTATTTCAGAAAAAGATGTACTTGCTGATTTAAAAGACCTAATTATCAGACTTAATATTGTTTCTGACATAGTTACAAAAGATAACTATTCACAATTTCATGAAAGTATTAATAGAATTATAAGACTTATAAAAACAGAGAATGATTTTACAGATATAAAAGAGGATTTATTTGTAATACAAGCAGAAAAAGACTTATATAATGCAGCCAGAAATATAAATGAAAATATACTTGATTACAATCAATTAGAAGAAAAATTAGTTAAAATAATTCCATTCATCAAAGAATTTTTTGATAAAGTTTTAGTGATGGATAAAGATGAAAACATAAAGAGAAACAGGTTGAATTTACTTTACTCCATAAAGCAAAAATTTGCAAAACTTGCAGATTTTAGCAAAATTGTTTTTTAAATTACTAATAATAAAAAGAAAATATAAAGCCTAAGTTTATCACTTAGGCTTTATGTTTTCTATAACGGCCTTTATATTTGGATTTTTAATTTCCGAAATAATTTTATCAAAATTAATTCCATCAAGTGCATTCAAAGAATTCAACGACGTTAAAACCTCACATTTGACAGTCTCATCAACAGATTCAAGTAATAATTTTAAATTAGGAATAGCTTCTCTTAAATTATACTCAACTATCACCGGAAGAACAGAATGAATATTATCTTTTGATTTTTTTAGTTCATTTAAAACAAAAGTTTTTTGTAATTTCCAGAAATTATCACCTTGAAACTGCAATAACTTTAATACAGAAGAAATTTCATATTTAGTATCTTTGGTTTCATCAAAAATATACTCTTGATTTTCACAAAACATACTAAATTTGGAATAAGCACTAAGCAAAATTTCTGCAATTTTACTGGAATTGTCATTCTCAGCTTTATTCAAGTTTATTAAGAATTCCAATACTTCAAAAAGCTCAAACTGAAATATATCAGACATCGGCAGTATCTCACCATATCCTGCAATTATATTATCTATTACTATTAAAACATCACTAATATATTCAGTATTATTTAATAAATTCAATAAGCTTTCCATATATGGAATTTGACCTGCAATATTTTCAGGCATTTTAGATGTCTTCATTGCTTTAAATATAGAATTAAATGGATAATTCCTACCATATGCGGTAAAAAATCTAACTGCTTTTAATTTTTCAAAATCATCGTCAGACTCAAGATTATTTAAAGCTATATCAAAAGAAATATCATCCTGCATTTGTCCAAGGGCTTCTGCGGAATTATAACTTAATAATTCATTATCAGAAAAGGCATATTTACTTAGCAATTCTAATGCAACAGTATCAGGAATATAAGAGAAATATTTTGCAGAATATATTTTCTGCGAATCGGTTCCCTTCTCAAGCATTTCAAAAATTTCATCTGTTAAATCCTGACTTGCATGTTTTGCCAAAATACTTGCAAATAAATCATCATAATATACAGAATATATGTCAAAGAACTTCAAAATATTCAAATAATTTTCTTTTGACACAGCTGCTTCTATATATTTATAAATATTATTTCTAATAAAATCAAAAAGGAAATCAGTTTTTTCAACTAACATTTGAAACAATTTAACGTCGCCGGTCTCAATCAAATAAGAAGCAGCTTTTTGCGCTTTATCTTTATCTTTTGAAATTATGTCTTTCAAATACAAATCTAAATCATTCATATTGCTATTATAAATTGAAAAGCAACGTTTTACAAGAAAAAACCCTCGAAATAATTCGAGGGTTTTTTCATAAATTTAATTAATAACTATTGAGCAACTTGTGGAACAGTTTCATCTGAAGGTGAAACAGATTCTGTATTTTCCACTTCTGGAGCAACAGGAGTAGTATTTGAAACAGGTCTATCAATAATTGTAGTTGTTGTATTTGAATATTGTTGAACATAATCATTATACAAGCTGCAATCTACTTTCAATTCAACAAGTACATCTTCATCTTTACTTGCTTTAAAGTTTACACCTGGAGTTAACCAACCTGCAGCAAGACCAACACCTGCACCTACAGGAAATCCAATTGCCATACCATCGCCAGAACGATCGTTAGCGGCACCTATTGGAAGTCCTATAGCGGCACCTCCTATTGCAGCACCTGCAACTGTATACTCCAAAGGTTTTAGCCACTTATTTTCACTTAATACACCTTCTTGATTGTTTAAAACTCTTGCAATAAAAGGATACTCATGACCATTTGGGAAAACCATTTTTGTAAAGTGTAAATATACTTCTGCATTTTTGTTAACCCATTTTTTATCTCTAAGTTCTTCTATTGTTGCATATAATTTTGTATTGGCAGGTATAATTAGAGTTCCTTCTTTTGTTACTACATCCTTTTTAAAGTAGAAAGGAACAACATCACCAATTTGAGCTTTTGTTGAATTAAATTTTTCTAGGAAAGAAACTTTAAAGACATTCTTTGCCAAAATGATTCTTCTTAAATTAGTAATATTAACTCTGTCAACAACTGCTTTTCCATATGTATCCAAATGTTCAACAGAAAGAATATATTCTTGTGGTTCTTGAGCAATAGGCTCTTCTATCGGTTCCTCTGCTTTTTTATCTGGAACAACTAAATCTAAAGCTTTCATAAGTCTAGCTAAAAGAACAGCTGCCTCTGCTCTATTTAATTCTCTATTAGGATTCAATTCTGTTTCTAAAGGATAATTTATATATAAACCATATTTAATTGCTTTTGAAAATGGAATAACACCCCAATCTGGAATTTCTTTTGAATCTGCAAACTGATTCAATACAGATGTATCAACTTCTGTATCTTTAGTAATATGACTCATTATAGATGCTGTTTCAACCTTAGTAATATATCTTTGAGGCTTAAATTCACCATCAGTATAGCCATAAATCAAACCAAATTGATCCGATCTTGCTATTGAAGGATATCCAAACGTATCTTTGGTAACATCAGAATAGTTTGGTTCGGCAGTAATAGGAGCCTGAGATAATCCTAATGCTCTTAAAAGCCATTCGGTCCAATCAACTCTTGTTACAGAATCTAATGGTCGATATGTATTATCACCATATAAAGGGACAATATTTTTTGTTACTACATCTTCTATTTCTGCAGCAGCCCAGTAATCATCGGGGACATCAGTGTAATCCTTTGCGAATGCAATAGATACACTTGTTAACAACAATAACACCGAAAAGAATATTGTTGTTAAATTTTTTCTAATATCCATTTTAACCTCACTTAAACTATAAAAAATTATTTTCACTATTCCACTTTACACAAAATTATATGTTAAAATATTTTTTTAGGCAATAAAACTACGCCTAATGGTGTAGAAAATTTAATCTTTTCTGCTATCTCGTTATAAAAAAACTAACATATTTTTTTTTGCCAATTTAACATGTTTTAAGATAGAATATCTACTTTTCTTGTGAAGTTTTATAAAGTTATTTATTTTCTATACACAAAATAGTTACATCTTCATTCGTCTGGGTAATTATAAGAATATATACTGTTGTATAAAAAACAAAAGGAGTCACTATGAATTTAAAAAACTTTCATTCTGGTAGAAAAATATTTGTATTAACATTAGCTTGTATCTTTACAATACTTCCTGCATTTTCACAGAATAATTTAACTGAAAATGAAGTAAAAAAATCTGTTATTGAAAATAATATGATTAATCTTTCTGAGGATTACTTAAGTCAGGTAGAAACTTTATTTTATTTACAAAGAGATATTCAAGATTATGAACAAGCAATAAAAACTGTAAATTATTTAATTAATGCATCTACAAAATATTATGGAGAAGCTAATCCGCAAACCGGTTTCGCTTATCTTGCAAGAGCGAGATACTATATTACAATCATGATTCCTGATCTTGCAAAAAAAGACTTGGATAAAGTATATGAAATATATCAATTAAACAAAGATAATCAGGATCTAAGAAACAATATTCTATTAGGATATGTAAATTTTTATTCAAGCACTGAAGAAAATTATAATTCTCTAAAATACTATAATGAAGCATTAGATAAAGTTGAAAATAATATTTCAGCAAACAAAAACATTGCCCAAATATATATAAACATGAAAAACTATAAAGAAGCAAAAAAGTATATTGATAAATATTATGAAGATATACAAAAAGATAAGGAAAATCAGAATGCAAACTTATTTGAGTATCATATGTTAAATGCAAGTTATTATCAAACAAAACAAGAAATGGTTGCTTTTAAAGAAGAATTAAATAAAGCAGAAGAAATAATAAAATCTTTTGAAAATCCAAAACAAACAGAATTACAAATACTATTTAACATTAATAAAGTCCAATATTATTTGGATATGAAACAATTTGACAAGGCATTAATTTTATTAGATGAAAACAAAGAATTAATATCTAAAAATGGTCAAGAATATCAAAAACAAAATATTCTTCAACAATATTTGGACTATTACAAAGAACAAAAAGATCTAAATAAGTTTAACAAATATGCTAAGAATATAAACAAATTCTATAACACTTTACCATCAAATTCACTATTGTTCCTAACTCTTGCAGATAAGCAAATTGATTTATACAAAGATTTAGGAAAGCTTTCTGATGCAGACGAATATTGTCAACAAGCATTAGATAAAATCGAACCGGTAAAAGACTATATACCATACCAATATAGCAAATTTTTAAAGAAAGCAGCAGAAATAAAACAAGAAGCAAACAATCTTGCAGAAGCCAAGATATATTTAGATAAAACAATGGAAAGTTACAAAAAAGTTTTACCGGAAACTGCCAATGAATTTAATGAAATATACAAAATCTATGGTGACATAGCTAAGAGTGAAAAAGATATGGATAAAGCAAAATCATATTATGAAAAAGCTATTTCAATCATAAAAAATATACAAGGTGAAAATTCAGATGATGTTGCAGACATATATTTTAATCTAGCAAATATCTACATCGAGACAGATAAAATTGACCAAGCTATAGCATATGCTAATAATGCATATAAAATAAAAGAAAATCTTTTGGGAACAAATCATATAAAAACTTTAAAAAGCAAACTAGATAAATATAATATATATAAAGCTGCCGGCTTGACTAAAGAATCTGAAACGATTTTAAATGAAATAAACTCAATTGTTGATAATAAACAAGAAATTGGAATTGATAAAGAATTTAACTATAAATTAAATCTTATAAATGCAGATCTTTCTTATGAATATCAACAATATGATAAAGCAATTGAATATGCAGAAAAAGCATTAGATAACACAAATAAAGATCAAGAAAAAATTGATGTATATAATATTTTATACAATATATACATCAACAAAAATAATAAGATTAAAGCATACAAATACAAAAAACTAGCAAATATAGAATAAATATAATAGATAGATTATCTTATTCTATAATTCTTTAAAACAATAAGAAAGACAATAACTTAAGTTATTGTCTTTCTATAATATGGTGGGCGTGAAGAGACCTCTCTTGCTCGTTCGCAATAAACGACTTCTTGTCGAAGGCTCTACGCCTCCTCCATTTCAGCCTCTGCTCTCTCACGCCGAACTCTATACAAAACTTTGTTTTGTGGAGTTCTCGTCTCTTTTTTCACAAAAAAAAGACAATAACTTAAGTTATTGTCTTTCTATAATATGGTGGGCGTGAAGAGACTCGAACTCCCATGCCGAAGGCGCTTGATCCTAAGTCAAGTGCGTCTACCAATT
>CALUUL010000066.1 GCA_944323945.1 Candidatus Gastranaerophilales bacterium | reverse complement strand
CACCTGCGTCAAGTAATTCAATCATTGATGCTACCGGCATCGTTCTTTCTCCTTTTTTCTTGTAACCTATGAATTGCATTCCCATCTTTATAAGACTAAGTTATCATCACCTTATGCGACATAACCTATCGGATTCACAATTCAATATCCATGGTAATACAAACAAAAAAAAAGTAAAATTTAAAATAATTACAACAAATTCACCTCAAACACCTTTATAGACAAGATATTGCGAAAATGTTATACTTTAGTAATTATACAAGGAATTTACATTATGAAAAATAAAGTATTTTTTTACTTTTTAATTTTTTTATTATCAATATTTTTTGCAAATTCAGTCTTTTCTCAAACTGCTGAGGCGATTGAAAAAAATTCAACCGCACTAATTGGTTCACCTGATAAAACAGAATATGTTCAAATTAATTTTAACCCAACTGATCCTGTAGTTATTAAACACTTAGAAATAGCTTTCAGTGAAAAAGATTTTGATAAAATAGTCCAAGAATATAGAAAAGTAATATCATATCTTGATAAAAAAGAAAATCAATCTAAAGATGAAATTATGATGAAATCGGCAATATATGCCTTGATTGGGGATACAGCTGTTGAAAATAATGAGATTAAAACAGCTTTTCTAAATTACAATAAAGCATACAAGAATTTGGAACACCATAATTTAAATACAGACTCTGATATGGCATTATTTTGCATATTTAAGATTATTAGCTTAGCTAAAAAGACAAATAACACAAAATATTATGATGAATATATTTTTACTCTTGAAAAATCACAACTTAGTTATGCAGACAAATATCCTTATCTATATACTCTTCTAAGTGATTATTACAAAGAAAAAGGTGATATTAAAAAAAGTGAATATTATAAAGCTAAAAGCAATACCCAATATTATGCAACTATAACATTTGGCCACGGACAAAAATTAACAACACAAGACAAAGATGCATATGATAAGCTAGAAAAAGCATTCAATGCAAAAGATTATACAGAGAAACAAAAATATACCAAAATAGCAATTGATTATTATAAAAACAAGCAAGAATTAAATGATAATGATAAAAAAATTCTAAGTTCTTTATATTTATATAAAGCAGACACAGAAAAGAATTTAGGCAATTTCAGCAATGCAGTTGCATTATACAAGTTCACATATGAATACATGAAAGCAAATGATATACATAAAAATTTTTATAATGCAGTAATTTGTTTGTTAAATCTATATTATATAAGTGGAATAAGCAATAATGAAGCATTGCGTGAATATACAATAAAAGAAATTGAAACAACTCAAACATTATCTGAACCGCAAATTATGGAATGGATATATGAAGTTCTAATTGAATATTACAGTGAAAAAGAAAATACCAACAAAATTAAACATTATAAAAAATTATTAGAAACGAACAATAAAAAAATATAGAAATAAAATACTTGCTTATTATATTTTTATCATTATCTAAAGACTATCCCTTTACATAAATTAAAGTTTAATATTTTTCATTTACTCTTTGAATTATAATTTTACAAAATACAAAGTTTATGGTTAGAAAAGGGTTTTATATGAAAAAATTTTTCAAAGTTTTTAGTCTTTCAATAGCTTCAATTGTTGTACTTTTATATTTGAGTTTTCTTTTTATACTGCCAAATGCTGTGGATTTAAATAAATTCAAACCTGAAATACAAAAAATAGTAAAAGAACAAGCTAATCTTAGTATAGACTTTGATAATCCCAAAATTTCGGTAACACCGCTTTTATCTGCCGGTATTACTGCAAATAATATATCCTTAAATCTTCCAGATGGTTCTAATCTTTTAGAAGCTGACTCTTTTAAAGGAAGGATTTCTCTTCCGCATTTATTATTCTTGACTGTTAAAGTTTCTAAGGCTGAAATAATAAATCCAGTATTAAATATTGATATAGTAGATGGAAAAGCATTTAAAGCTGTTCAAGCCTATGAAGTAATCCTAAACAATAAAGAAGAAAAGATAGAAGAAAATTTACAAACAGCACAAAAACCAATAATAGACCCTGCTTTGATAAAAGTACAAATTCCTGCTTTTAAACTAATAAACTATTGTGCAAAAATTAACGATTTAAAAACTTCTGACACACTAAAATTAAATGGTGATGAACTTGTTTTAGGTTATAGAAACGGAGAAAGCATACTATTAAAAACGAATGCGGAACTATTTATTAACGAAACAAAAAATATAAATGCAAACATAGATATAGATACAATAATTCCAAAACAAAGCAAACTGGATGAAGAAGACGATAAAGCTCAAAGAGTTGAAATTCCTTTTATAAACCCTGTTGCAATGTACAAAGCATACGATTTAAAAGCTAACATTGATTCAAAAATTAAAATCAGAAACAAAAATAAACAAATTATATCAAACGGTTATTTTAATATTGATAATTTTACAATCAACTTAGCCGGTTTAAAACTTCCTGAAAGTAAAATCCATTTTACTTCAAAAGGTACAAAAGTTAATTTGGATACAGATTTATATATAACAAATGAAGAAAAAATATCCGTACTCGGAATGTTAAATTATGGTTCAAAACCAGCAACAGATATAAAAATCACTTCAAATGAAATACATATAAATAATGTTATCAATTTAATAAGAGCGACCTTAGATTCGCTTCATATAAAACATGAACTCAACCCAATAATCGCAGAAGGTATCTTTACAGCTGATACTTATGTTAAGACTGATTTTAAAAAGCTAAATTCAAATGGAAATATTAAAATTAGAAACTGCATAATAAAAAATAAAGATAAAAATCTGCAGTTAGCAAAAATAAATTCTATAATATCTTTAGATAACAGTATTCTTAAATTTATAGATACTTCTTTAGAAATTGCAGAAACAATATTTAAAATAGATGGAAGCATCAATGAAAAATCATACGCCGACATTTCTGTAGTAATGGAGCAAATGCCATTAACTAAAGTATTTTCAATGTTTTTACCAGCAAAAATTAATAACACCTACAATGTGAACTCAGGCAATATCAACCTAATTGCAAATATAAAAGGTGAATTAAAAAATGCAAACGGAGAAATCAAATTATCACTTAGGAATTTGTCATTAACAGATAAAGTTAATAAAATAGATTACCTAAATAATTTATTAGTAGCTGATTTTACAAGTGATTTTAAAACATATACAGGTAATATAAATAACTCTGATTTTAAGTTAAACATGAATGGAGCAAGTATCGATTGTGAAAAATTCACACTTAACATTGGAGAAAAAGATTTAAAAATAAATCCATCAATAATAAAAATAAATAAATCTACTGATATTAATTTAGATGGTGAAATCAAAGACTATATAAAAAATCCGATATTCAATTTTAACGTAAACGGTGATATCAGAACTAAAGACCTTAAGCAATTTTTGGGAACTGATATGGCTATTTTCATAAAAGAAAAAGGAATTATCCCTATAAATATAAACTTAAACGGCGATAAAAATAAACAAACATTAACCGCATCAATAGAAGCGAATGCAAATAACTATATAACACCAATCGATATAAAAAATGTTCTGGATAAAAATACTATATTCAAAACGGTTATTGACTTTAAGGGAGACAGATTAAAAATAAAAGACACAGGATTCTTTATAAAAACAATAGAACAAGATTCTGAAAATCCTGAAAAAACGATAACAAAATATGAAGAAATTGTAGATATAGATGGAACAATAACAAAACTAAATACTCAAAATCCAAACATAAACCTTATAAAAATAAAAATACCAAATAGCCTTAATATATCAATCTGTGCATTTCCTACTTCCCAACTGACAGCAGATGGACACTTACTTATCTTTGGAGATTTATTAGCCCCAAGAATAAGAGGAGAATTAAATGCTTGGAATTTATCCATACCTGAACTTATGGTCAAAATGGATAAAGCAATTGCAAAATTCGAAAGTAAAAATCTTGATATAAATATAAAGAACTTAATTGCAAACGGCTCAGACTATAACATATTGATGAATGCAGATTTAAACCCTTCAAAATATTTCACAATTAAGAATTTAAATTTAATATCAAATCTAACAGATGCAGATAAATTAATGGAAGTATCAAATGCTGCTATTAAATATATGCCAACTTCTGCATCTGGAAACAATACTCAAAACATTAACAAAGCTGATATTCCAGTAATTATAAAAGACGGAAATATTGATATAAAAGAAATAAAAACAGGTAACATTATTCTAAATGAAACAACAGGTAAGATTTCATTTGATAAAAATATATTATATATAAATAATTTAATAACATCAGGATTTAAAGGAAAAATAAGAGGCGATATATCAACAAACCTTCTAACAAATGAAATAAAAGCAGTATTAAAAGGAAATGATTTAGATGTAGAAAAAACATTACTTGATGCCGCTGCAATGAAAGACACTTTAACAGGGGAAATGGATTTCAACACAGACATTTCATTAAAAGGAATCACTTATGAAGAACAAATGAGAACTTTAAAAGGCACATTAAACTTCTCAATGAAAGATGGAACTCTTGGACCATTTGGTAAAATTGAGAATTTAATTATGGCTGAAAATATCAGAGAAACAGCTTTCTTCCAATCTACAATCGGAACTGTTATAAATTCTTTATTATCTTTTGATACAAGCCATTACAACATTCTTAAAGGTGAACTAAGATTTAATAATGGGATAGCAGAAATAAATCCGATTACATCAACAGGAGATGTTATGGGTACATATATATTTGGTGATTTTGATTTATTAAAAAACACTATAGATATTAAATTAAGAGGACGTTTAGGTTCTCAAGTTTCAGATTCAATGGGACCACTAGCAATGTTAAATCCAGTGAATCTGGTGAAAGCTACTCCCGGTATGAGCATTGTATTAGGAAAAATGTTTGCACTATTTTGTGAAGAAGTAACTGAAGATGAAATAGCTCAAATTCCAAATTTAGGAAAAGATATATCAGAAACCAATTCAACAAAATTTCAAGTTGTAGTAAGAGGTGATGTAGCAAAACCATTGACTCTTATTAAATCATTTAAATGGTTGGCTCTTCAATCTGAAATTGAAAATGCTAAGTCCTATATAAACACAATACCTCAAAACGCACTGCCAGTAGACGTAACAAATATTGATAAAGAAGAAATAAAAACACAAGTAAAAGAACAAACGAAACAAGCAATAAAAGATACTTTAGATAAATCAATTTCAGAAGAAACAAAAGAATCAATAAATAAAACAAAAGAAACAACAAACAAACTCAAAAGTCTATTCGGAAATAAAGAAGAAACAAAACAAAATATATTAAATCAACTAAAAGAACAAACAATTGCTCCACAATTAAACCAAACAGAAAATACAAGTCTGAACCAGCAAAGCCCTAATATTATAGAATAAATAATCAAGTATATATAAAAAGAGAAAGACAAAAGCTTTCTCTTTTTTTTGACTAAAAATAAAAAAAAATATATACTAAGCATATAAAGTTCAATAATTATGAAAGGATATTTATGTTTGAATTATGGATGTTATATGTTATTTTATCGATTATAGCAATAATAATTGAAATATTTGCCCCAAGTCTTTTTTGTATAAATTTTGCATTTGGAGGAATAATAACGGCAATTATTTCAATATTTTGGGGAGATTTATACACAACCTTGATTATATTTGCAGCTATATCAGTACTTTCACTAATATTTATAAAACCTTTACTTAAAAAACTAATAAAAAAAGAAAAAAATGCCGATTTTGATGCACAATATATCGGGAAAATTGTAAAAAGTATAGAGCCAATAACTACAACTCAAGGTGCAGTGAGTATATATGATGAAAGATGGGAAGCAAGAATAAAAGAAGGCAGTGAAGAAATTCCAACAGACTGTGATGTTAAAATAATAGGCAATGATAGTCTTATATTATATGTAGAAAAAGTATAGAGGAGAAAAAAATGGGATTTTTAGTATTAGGTTTATTATGTTTAGCCTTAATTTTTGTATTAAAAGGATGCATAATAGTACAACAACAAGAAGCAGTAATTATACAAAGACTTGGTCAATATTCAAAAACATTAGCCCCAGGTTTGCATTGGATTGTACCATTTTTTGATTCTCCAAGACCAATGTTAAAGATTGAAAAACAAAAAACTCTTGATGGAAGAACATATTCAACAATAACTTATTCTCCAAGAATTGATTTAAGGGAAACAGTATATGATTTTCCAAGACAAAATGTAATTACAAAAGATAACGTTACAATAAGTATTAACGCTCTTTTATACTTTCAAATTATAGATGCACAAAAAGCACTATATTCTATAGAAAACTTACCTGAAGCTATTGAAAAATTAACTCAAACAAACTTAAGAAATTTAGTTGGACAATTAGCATTAGATGAAACTCTTGTATCACGTGATATTATCAATGATAAATTAAGAGAAATTCTTGATAAAGCAACAGATAAATGGGGCGTAAAAGTAAACCGCGTAGAACTTCAAGATATAGTTCCACCAGCATCAATCCAACAAGCAATGGAAAAAGAAAAGAAAGCAGAACAAGACAGACGTGCTACAATTTTAGAAGCAGAAGGTATAAAAAAATCTGCAATTCTAACAGCAGAAGGTGAAAAAATGGCTGCTATAAATAAAGCAGAAGGTGAAAAACAGGCAGAAATATTAAGAGCAGAAGGTGTTGCACAAGCTCGCATCATTGAAGCAGATGCCGAAAAAGAGGCAATTAGTAGAATAGTAAATGCTCTAGCAGATAAAGGAAAGCCTGATCAATATCTAATTGCTATGAAATATCTTGAAACTTTGAGCAATATAACAGCTGGAAGCGATAACAAAGTTGTTTATATGCCATATGAAGCAACAGGTATTCTAAGCTCAGTTGATGGAATAAAACAAATGTTTGACAAAAAATAAATGAAAAAAAATATAAGAAAGCAAAAAGGAACGATAAAATTATCGTTCCTTTTTTATGTTAGGATTAATATAAAGAGGTATATTATGAAGGGTATTATTTTCGACTTTAACGGTACATTATTTTTTGATTCTCATATGCATTATGAGGCGTGGAGGCTATATTCAAAAAAATTAAGAGGCTACGAATTTTCTGATGACGAAATGAGAGAAAAAATGTTTGGAAGAACAAATGCAGATATAATTGAATATGCTATAGGAAAAAAGCCATCAGAAGAATTAGTAAAAAAACTGGCAAAAGAAAAAGAGTCAATGTATCGTGATATGTGCAGAAGAGATAGAAAAAATATGGTACTAGCACCTGGGGCTGAAAATTTTCTTGATTTTCTAAAAGAAAATAATATTCCAAGAACTATAGCCACAATGTCAGAATGGGATAATGTTGATTTCTATATAAAAGAATTTAATTTAGCTAAATGGTTTGACATAGAGAAAATTGTATATTCTAACGGCAAAATTCCAGGTAAACCTGCCCCTGATATATACCAAATTGCTGCAAGAAATTTAAATCTAGAGCCTAAAGATTGTATTGTTGTAGAAGATGCAATATCCGGAATAAATTCAGCACATACAGCAGGAATAGGAATGATTATAGCAATTGCATCAATAGAAAGTGATTCCTTATACAAAGCAATACCATATGTTAATGAAATAATACATAATTTTTATGATGTTGATAAAAAATTATTCAATTGTTAACAAATGTAAACCAGCAAAACCTTTACCATTATTGACTTTATAAAAAGAATATATATTTTTTATATAAAATAAGCAATTCTCGTAAAGAAAAATACTTTATATATACAAGAGTAAAAAAACGAGGAGAGTAATTATGTCAAACACAATTAACAATGATTTCTGGTTACAACAATATGGAATTAATCAAACTCAAACAACAACACCTGCAACACCAAAAATTCAAACGGATGATACAAATGCGCCAAGTGTATTCCAATCAGAAGCAGCATTAGCAGCAGGCGAAAATACAGATATAGAATCTATTGAAGAAGAATTTGTAGCAGCCGAAGAAGCTATTTCCGGATCAAATGGAGCAACTGCAACATCATCAACAACAGCAACAGGTGCAGAATCTGAAGAAATTCAAAAAGAAATAGAAAAGCTCGAAGCTGAAAAAGAAGAAAACATCGAAAAGATGGAAAAAATTGAAGATGAAATCGAAAGTTTAGCAAAATCAGCTGAAGAACAT
>CALUUL010000065.1 GCA_944323945.1 Candidatus Gastranaerophilales bacterium | reverse complement strand
ATTTACGAAGTAAATTTGCGTGAGATTCCGAGACAATAAAAAACAGGCGTTTAGCCTGTTAAATGGTGCCACGTCTCGGAATCGAACCAAGGACACAGGGATTTTCAGTCCCTTGCTCTACCAACTGAGCTAACGTGGCTCAACTTTATGTAAATATAATATCAATTAAATGTTAATAGTCAATATTTTTTTTTTAATAATCAAAAATAAATTTATAAGTTTAAATCTAATTGCCACTACAGCTTTTTTTTAAATTTTCGAGATAAATATACTCAGAATATGAATAAACTTTGGTATTGGTTTTTATTTTTTTTATTAAATATTCGAATCCAAATTTAGATAACAAGCATGATGTAATTATTGTCTTGTTTTCAATATCTTGTTTTTTATAAAACACATCTTTAAAAAGTTTATCAGCGAGTTTTTTATGTTTTAATAAAAGAAAATTTTCCATTAAAGAACAGCTTCCCTTTTTATTTAACATTTTGACTTCATGTGGAAGATAACATTCTTCATTTCTTATTAACGGTTTATGATATACACAAGGTTTATTAGAAGTTAATTCAAAATTATTTAGCTTTAATATATCATCCAGTCTGATTAACTTTTCTTGTAACTCAGGAATTTTGTTCAATGTTTCATAACAAGAGTCACAAGAACAAACAATAAAATTTATGTCAGAAGGAACTGAATTAACAATTTTATTTGAATTACAATTAAAAGATTTAAAATCACCATCACTTAAATAAGGTAAACCACAACAAAATGATGAAATTTTAACTATTTTATAGCCTAATTTTTCTAAAATATTTAAAGTTGCATTTTTATCAGACGGATTAACATATTTATTTATACATCCTTGAAAATAAAGTATATTCCCCTTATTAATATTTTTACTTTTATTTTCAGTTCTTTTAATGAAAATCTTTTTTATACGTATTTTGTAAGTTAATAAAATTAAAAAGAATATAATTGAAAAAGGTAAAAAACTATATCTATAATTATTTTGAAACTTAAATAAAGTAAAAATTTCTCTTGCATCTATATTACTTGGACAAAAACTCTTACATAAATTACAATTTAGACATAAATCCAAGTCTTTAATAAATTTTGTGCTTAGTTTTTTATTGAAATTATAAAAATTATTCAAGACAATATATCTTCCTCTTGATAGATACATCTCATTTTTTGTAGAAAGATATATTGGGCATACTGATTGGCAAAGCCCACATTTTGAACATTTATAAACTTCTTCTTTTATATCAATATCCATAATAAAATTATCCAACAAAATAAATTTGTATACAATTGCATTTTATTTCTAATTATATGATAATTATTAAAATATGATGGATAAAAGTATGTTTAAAAGTAAAAAAAATATAGCATATTTTTTATTGTTTGCAATTATTTTTATAGGTTGCTTATGGTCATTTATTTATGCAGAAATGATTACAAAATCGTTTAAAAACAAACTTGTTGATCAAACTTACAAAAATAAAGAAGCTAATATAGAAAATCTGCTTGTTACAGAGACAAAAGACGGACTAAAGTTGTGGGAATTATATGCTGATACAGGTATGTATACTGATTCTGATAATGTTGTACTCTTAGAAAATTTGATAGGAAACTTTTATGATGAAGATAAAGTCAAAGCAAGCTTCAAAGCGGATAAAGGTACATATAATGCAACAAAAAAACAAATTATTTTATATGATAATGTACTTTTAGTGTATAAAGATGGTACAAACATTGGTACTGAAAGACTAACTTATTCCGGTAAAGATGAAGATATCATTGCAGAAGGTAATGTTAGAATAGAAAAGCCGGGAGAAGCTGTTATTATTGGAAACAAAGCGGTTTTAGACGGTAATTATTCTGATTTTCATATAGTTGGAAGAACTAAAACTCAGTTTTATATGTAAAGATAGGCAAGGTATGAAAAGAAAAATTATAAATTCAATTTTAATTGCAATGTTTATAACTTCAGGAATCAGCAATGCTGCTTCATTAACAGTAGAATCAGATAAACAAGAATTTAAAGACAGTGATAAAAAAATTTATTTAGAAGGGAATGTAAAAGTTAAAACAGGCGATGTAAATGTTTTAAGTCCAAGGGCTGTCGTTGAAGTTGATCCAAAAAATAATAAAGTAAATAAAGTTGAGTTTAAAGAAAATGCATACTCATATCAACTAAAAGATGGAAAGAAACATGAAATAAAAGCTCAAATTCTTGAAATGTCATTACTAAATAAAGTTCTTTCAGCAAAAGGAAATACAATATCTTCTATAACAGAAAAAGATAGACCCGTTGTTATTGTTACAGCTGACAGACAAGAATATAACAAAGCAACTAACACAATGAAGGCATTTGGAAATGTTAACATATTATATAAAGATATTGAAACTTTTTCATCTGAAGCCTATGTAAATCTTACTGATAAAAACGATGTAAAAAAAATAGATTTAATCGGTACTGCAATGCTAAAACAAGGTAAAAGTAAAATAAATGCAAATAAGCTTTCTTATGACAATATATTAGAAGAAGCAGTTGCTAGAGGAAATGTTTATACTGATATTACAACTGAAGATAACAAAAGAATTGAAGTATGGTCAGATTATCAGTCATATGATAAAAAGGCGAATATTGTAAGCGCTTCAGGATCTACAAAAATTAAATACGAAGATTACCTTGCAACAGGTCCAAAAGTAAATGTATTTGCTGATAAAGTAACAAAGAAGCTCAATGAAGCAGTATTTGTTGGTCGTTCAAAAATTGAAACAAAAGGACGAACTATAGAAGCGGACAGAATAACTATAACTATGAACCCAAAAGACTTTAAAGCAGAAGGAAATGTTAAATCAATAATTCCAAATATAGGAAATTAAAAACATTATTAAAAAAAGAAGAAACAGCTAAAAACTGCTTCTTCTTTTTACTTGAATATTATTAAATAAAATGTCTTACCCAAATATACAATGAAGACAACGTTAATGATATAAATACAACAACACCGCCATATTTCATAAATTCTAAGAATTTAATTACATGTCCGTGTTTTGCTGAATTTTCAGAAACAATAACATTAGCTGCAGCACCAATAATTGTTAGGTTTCCACCTAAACAAGCACCCAAAGCTAGACACCACCACATAGGAAGAACAAAATCTCTTCCTTTTTCTAGCTCAATTTCATGAATCATAGGGGCCATTGTAGCTGTATATGGAATATTATCAATGATACCTGATAAAATACCAGATGCCCAAAGAATTACATAAGATGCAATTTGTTGTGAACCTGCGGTTACTTTTAACAACCAATCTGCCATTAATTTAATTCCACCTGCAGCTTCAAATCCGCCAATTATTATGAATAAACCAATGAAAAAGAATATAGTATTCCATTCAACTTCTTTAAATGTTTCTTCCGGATTTTCAAATAAGAGTAATATACTTGCACCAATAAATGCAATTATACAAGTTGCTATATGAGTTATATCGTGCGTCAAAAAACCTAATATTACCAAACCTAATACAATCAAACTTCTTCTTAAAAGAGAATAATCTGTAATTGTTTTGGAGTTATCAATTTTTTGAATACTAGCCATTTTTTCTTCTGTAGTCACTAATTGTTTTCTAAAACATAGATATAAAAATGCAACCACGGCAGCCATAATTATAATACAAATTACTGTTAAC
Organism: Candidatus Gastranaerophilales bacterium; assembly: GCA_944323945.1. Next base: position 4,840 of record CALUUL010000065.1, on the reverse strand, counting down.
TCTTTAATGAAATCCATGAAAGAAAAACCGGCTGCACTACCAATAATAATATTAGGTGGATCACCAATTAGTGTTGCTGTTCCACCAATATTGGATGCAAAAATTTCTGTTATTAATAATGGAACCGGATTGATATCCAATTGTTTAGCAACAACGAATGTTATAGGCATAATTAAAATGACAGTTGTTACATTATCAAGAAAAGCAGATAAAATTGCTGTTAAAAAAGCCAATGTAATTAGAACCATTAATGGCTTTCCTTTTGTCATCTTCAAAAGCTCGATAGCTATCCACTTAAATACACCACATCTTGTTGTAATATTAACAATAATCATCATTGAAACAAGTAAGAAGATTACATTAAAATCAACAAAATTAATAAAATAAAATTCATTTAAACCTGTTTCAGCTATTTTTTCTTGACTTACTAATCCTGAAAAAACAACTACAGCTGCACCTAGAAGAGCAATTGTAACTTTGGGTATTTTTTCAAGAGCAATAAATACATATGCAAGCACCAAAACCACAGCTGATATAACTACTGCGTGGCTTTGAACTAAAGCATAAAATTGTTCCATACGCTACCTTTCTATTTAATCTAGTGTCAATAATATAAAAATAAATGTATTGTTACATTATGTCTATGATATCAAAAATATAAAATTTTTATTCTATTTTTATACCTTGTTTTAAAAATGCTTCAATAAAACCATCAATATCCCCGTCCATAACCGCTTCTACATTACTGACTTCATAGTTAGTTCTGTGGTCTTTTACCATTTTATATGGATGAAAAACATATGAACGAATTTGTGAGCCAAAGTTTATATCAACGTTCTGACCTTTTAATTTCATTAGTTTTTTCTCATGTTCAGCTTGTTTTATAGCTAGCAACTTTGAAGCAAGAATTTGCATAGCAGTTTCTTTATTTTGAAGCTGTGAACGTTGCTGCTGGCACCTTACAACAATACCAGTTGGTTTATGCAAAATTCTTACTGCAGTTTCAACTTTATTTACATTTTGTCCACCTGCACCACCAGAACGCATTGTATCTACAACTATATCTTCCTGTGGAATAACAATTTTTTTGCTGAAATCTTCAATTACTGGTGATACTTCTAAACTTGCAAAACTTGTTTGTCTTTTCCCATTTGCATTAAATGGTGAAATTCTAACTAATCGGTGTACGCCTTTTTCAGCTTTTGCAAGCCCGTAAGCATATTTACCGATAACCTTTATAGTAGCAGATTTTATTCCTGCTTCTTCGCCATCTGAATGCTCAATCATTTCAACTTTCCAATGTTTATTTTCTGCCCAACGCATATACATTCTTAAAAGCATTTGAGCCCAGTCTTGTGCATCTGTTCCCCCTGCTCCAGCGTTGATAGTTATAATCGCATCTGATTTATCATATTCACCACTTAACGTTGACTCTATTTCCCAAGTTTCTAATTCTGACTTTAATATTTTTATTGTCTTATCAACTTCAACAAGAATAGAATCCTCTTTCGTCTCTTCATACAATTCAAAAAGTGTATCAATATCACTAACTAAAGTCTTCCATCTTTCTATTTTATCAAGATTATCTTTATCCTCTTTTATTTCTTGAGATATTTTTGAAGAAATTTCAGGATTTGACCAAACATCACTCTGTTGCAATTTAGTTTCATTTTGGATTATTGAATTTTTAAGAGACTCTATATTAAATACTTTCAATGCTTTTTCAAACATTGATTTTACGGGTGTATAGGCTTGTTTTATTTCTACATAAATCAATGCTTATTTACCTTTTTTCTTATCTATAGCAAACTCAGAATCTAAACGTAAAAAAACAGGTTTAATACTTTCCTTTTTTGTAATTTTTGCTGGTTTTAAGCCACCCCATATAAGATTATCATACTTAAAATCTATTTTTTCATTTAGTTGAATTAATATATCTTGTGAAATATTAGGACAATATGGATACAACAAAATTGCAATATGACGCATTGCCTCAAGTACATTATATAAAACCTTACCACATTCAAGCATTTTACCGTCTTTTGCAAGAGTCCAAGGTGCATTTTCAGTTACATACTTGTTTACGCTATCTGCAAAAGAAACAATCAAATTTGCTGCTTCTGCCACTTCAAATTTATTAAAACACTCTATGATTTGACATTTTGTATTTGAAGCTAAAACAGCAATTTTATCATTTATATCGGAAACAAATTCAGGTTTTATTTCTCCATCAAAATATTTTACAAGCATATTTAGAGATCTGTTTAAAAGATTACCAATATTATTAGCTAAATCTGCATTAACTTTTTCTTTAAAATCTTCATCGGAGTAATTACCATCTTTACCTGTTAAAGCAGCAGATGCCATATAATATCTGAATGCATCAGGCTTTTCTAAATTAAACGAAACTAAAACATCATGAGGGGCTATAACATTTCCTAAAGATTTACTCATTTTTGATTGATCAATAGTAATCCAGCCATGTGCAAATATTGATTTAGGTAAAGGTAAATCAAGTGCCATTAAAATAGCTATCCAATATATTGAATGAAATTTTATAATATCTTTACCAATAACATGAACGTCTGCAGGCCATAATGTTTTAAATTTATCAGAAGGATTTTCAATGTCATAGCCTATAGCAGTAATGTAATTAGATAAAGCATCTATCCAAACATAAATTGTTTGTGTTTCATCATCAGGAACACCAATTCCCCATTGAACAGAAGATTTTGTTCTAGAAACTGATATATCTTCAATATTTTCTAATTGATTTAATATTTCATTAACTCTAATTACAGGTTGGATAAAATCAGTGTGAGATTTAATATATTCTGCAATTTTATCTTTATATTTTGTTAATTTAAAGAAGTAATTTTCTTCTGTAACTTCTTCCGGTTTTTTTAAGTGATCAGGGCACAACCCTTCTTCAGTTAAATCTTTTGGATTTAGAAAAGCTTCACAACCACTGCAATATAAGCCAGTATATGAATGTTTATATATATCGCCTTTTTCTAAAAGTTTTTTAAATATTTGTCCAACTACTTTTCTGTGCTGTTCATCAGTTGTTCTGATAATTTGATCATAACTTATTTCCAATTCTTTCCAAGCTTGTTCAAATTTTGAAAAGTTTTCGTCACATAATTCTTTCGGTGTTATACCTTTTGTCGCTGCAGTTTTTTGAATTTTAACACCATGTTCATCTGTACCTGTAAGCATATAGGCATTATCAACAATTTGTCTTTTATGTCTGATTATTACATCAGATAATATTTTTTCATAAGCGTGTCCTATGTGTGGAGCACCATTAACATAATCAATAGCTGTTGTTAAATAAAATTTTTCTTGCATAATAAATACACCTTTGAACAAATATGATAAAATAAATTTAACACAAAGGTATTTTATAAAAAAGGGCTATATATGAGTGAAAGATTAAATAATAGAAAAAATAACGAACTAAGAACAATTAAAATATCAAAAGATTATACAAAACATGCTTTAGGCTCTGTATTAATAGAGTTTGATGATACAAAAGTTATTGTTACGGCTTCTGTTGAGGAAGGTAAACCAAGATGGATGGATAAAACAGATCCAAGAGGATGGATAACTGCAGAATATTCACTACTCCCATCTGCTACACATACAAGATGTCAAAGAGAAAGAACAAAAATTTCAGGAAGAACTCAAGAAATACAGAGACTAATTGGAAGAAGCCTTCGTTCTTGCGTTGATTTAGAAAAATTAGGCGATAGAACCATTACAATTGATGCAGATGTAATACAAGCTGATGGTGGAACAAGATGTGCTTCTATATGTGGTGGATTTGTTGCTATGAATATTGCTATAAATAAACTTATAGAACAAGGTATATTAGCAGAAAATCCAATTATAGAACCAATAGGTGCAGTTTCTGTTGGAATTATTGATGGAGAAATAAAACTAGATTTAGATTATTCTGAAGACTCACACGCACAAGTTGATAGCAATATTGTTATGACAAAATCAGGTAAAATTATTGAATTTCAAACTACAGCAGAAGGTGCTCCGTTTGAAAAATCTCAGCTTGATGAAATTTATAACATTGCTAATAATGCAATACAAAATATTATCAAATTATACCAAATTAATGAACAATCATAATTTTTAAACATTCATTCTGATGGAATTGAAACAGTGAATATGCTGTTTCAATTTCTTTTAAATCAAACTCATGTGTAATAAGAAAATCAGTAGAAATTTTTTGTTCAGAGATAAGTTTAAGTAGCTCCTTACAATGAATTGCATCAACACCGCCTGTCTTAAACGTAAGATTTTTCCCATACATATCAGGTAAAGGTAAAACCATATTTCTGTCATACATAGCTACAATACCAACAATGGCATTTGGGCGTGCAATTTTCCAGGCCATTTCAAAAGTATCTTTTGTTCCTGCCGCTTCAATAACTGCATCTACACCAATACTATTAGTTAATTTTTTTATTTCTTCTTCAATATTATTTTTTTTAGGATTAAGAGTAATATCTGCCAAACCTTCTTTTTCAGCAACTTTTAACCTATTTTCATTTATGTCAATTACAATAACAGACAAAGCACCCATTAATTTTGCTGAAAGCATTGCACATAAACCTACAGGACCTGAACCAATAACTGCTACAATATCACCATCTTTTATTTGACACATTTCTGCACCAAAATAACCGCTAGACAATATATCTCCGACAAATAGTGCATTTTTAAATGTAACATTATCAGGAATTTTTGTTAAACCTGTATCTGCAAACGGAACTCTAACATATTCAGCCTGACAACCATCAATTCTACATCCAAGCTCCCATCC
>CALUUL010000064.1 GCA_944323945.1 Candidatus Gastranaerophilales bacterium | reverse complement strand
CTATCTTCTTCATATAAGCCTTCTGCTCTTTTTTCTTTAATAGAAGAATCAGAACAGCTGATTGGTTGACCGCCTCCATTTACACAGCCTCCCGGGCAAGCCATTACTTCTAAAATATGAAAATCTGCTGTACCTGCTTTAATCTCTTTTAAAGATTTTTCTGCTTCTTTTAATGTAGATACAACTCTAACTTTTACAGATGTACCTTTTATATCAACAACTAAATCTTTTGTTCTTGATCTAGCATCAACACCTCTTAAAGTTTTAATATCAACATTAGAAAGTTCTTCACCTGTTACCATATTGTATGCAGTCCGTACTGCAGCTTCAGCAACACCGCCTGACGCACCAAAAATAGTTGCAGCACCTGTATATTGTCCAAATGGAGAATTTGCTTCTTCTTCTTTTAACTTTCTAAAATCAATACCAGCTGCTTTTATCATTTTTGCAAATTCTTTTGTAGTAAGAACAAAATCAGTTTGATTTATTAATTGTTCTCTTATTGCTTCATATTTTTTCGCAGTACAAGGCATAATTGAAACTACAACAATATCTTCTTTTTTATAACCTTCATAATATTTTGGCAAAAATTCCTTTAATACAGGAGACAACATGCCTTGTGGAGACTTACAAGTTGATAAATGAGAAAGTAATTCAGGATGTTGAGTTTCCAAATATCTTACCCAAGCAGGACAGCAGGATGTAAATAAAGGCAACTTTTCACCTTTTGTTAATCTTTGAACAAATTCGTTAGCTTCTTCCATTATTGTTAAATCAGCAGAAAAATTAGTATCAAAAATCAAGTCGAAACCTAATCGTCTTGCAGCTGCATATATTTTTCCGATTGTGTTTTCACCTGGTTCTAAGTTAAACTCTTCACCTAATGCAACTCTGACGGATGGTGCTATTTGAACTACAACTTTTTTTGTTGAATCATTTATCTTTTCCCAAACAGAATCTATGCTTGATTTTATTGTTAAAGCGCCTGTAGGACATACTGCTTGGCATTGTCCGCAGAATACGCAATCTACCTGGCTTAAAAATCTACCGTTCATAGGCTCTATTCTGGTATTAGAGCCTCTGTTTACAAATCCGAGTACACTATGACCTTGAAATTCAGAACAAGCTCTTACACAAGCACCGCATAAAATACATTTTGATGGATCTCTTACAATAGAAGGATTATAATCATCAACAGGCAAATAATCTTCTTTTTCAAGTTTGGGGAATCTAATATCTGTAATACCATATTCCATTGCATACTTCTGAAGTTCACAATTACCTGATTTATCACAAGTCAAACACTCACATTTATGATTTGCCAGTAATAATTCTAAAACTGTCTTTCTTATTTTTCTGACTCGATCTGTATTTAAATGAACTTTTAAACCTACTTCTGGCGGCATTGTACAAGAAGATTGAATGCCACGCCCTTCAATTTCAACAACACACATACGACAAGCACCAAATGATGTTAAATCAGGACGGTAACAAAATGTTGGAACATTTAAGCCTGCTTTTCTTATTACTTCTAACAAATTAGGCTCATCAGAAAAAGCAACTTCCATTCCGTCTATAAATAATGTTTTATTATCTGTCATAATTCTATCCTTATTCTATTACTCTAAGACTATTGCTCTAAATGGACAATTCGTCAAACAAGCTTCACACTTAATACATTTTTCCTGATTTATATGGTGCGGATTTTTTACAGTTCCTTCAATAGCACCAACAGGACAAACTCTTGCACATTTTGTACAACCACGACATAAGTCTTCATTTATTACAACTTTCTTCATCGCAGTACAAACTCCGGCAGGACATTTTTTGTCTTTAATGTGAGCGATATATTCATCTTTAAAATATTTTAATGTTGAAAGTACCGGATTTGGAGCTGTTTTGCCAAGTCCGCATAATGAACCGTCTTTTACTACATGAGCTAGTTCTTCTAACTCTTCCAAATCTTTCATTTCGCCTTTTCCAGCAACAATTTTTTCTAGTATCTTCAATAGATTTTTTGTACCTTCTCTACAAGGTACACATTTTCCGCAACTTTCGTGTTGAGTAAAATTCATAAAGAATCTAGCCACTTCAACAATACAAGTTTTATCACTCATTACAACAAGTCCGCCAGAACCTACCATTGCCCCAGCTCTAATTAAGTTATCATAGTCCATTGGAATATCAAGATGTTCTTCTGTCAGACAGCCACCAGAGGGACCACCGATTTGAACAGCTTTAAATTTTTTACCATCTCTCATACCGCCGCCGATATCAAAAATGATTTCTCTTAATGTTGTACCCATTGGAACTTCTATTAAACCAGTATTATTAACATCTCCTGTTAAAGCAAATGTTTTTGTTCCTTTTGATGTTGCTGTTCCCATCTTTGAAAACCAATCAGCACCTTTTAATATAATTACAGGGACATTTGCTAGCGTTTCAACATTGTTTATTAATGTTGGTCTACCAAACAAACCTTTATTTGCAGGGAATGGCGGTTTGGGTCTTGGCATTCCTCTTTCACCTTCAATAGAAGCAATTAATGCTGTTTCTTCTCCACAAACAAAAGCACCGGCCCCTTCTTTAATATGAATATCTAAAGAGAAATTACTTCCCATTATATTTTTACCTAAGAAGTTTCTTTCTTCTGCATCTTTTATTGCTTTTCTTAAACGTTTAATAGCTAAAGGATATTCTGCTCTTACATATATATAACCTTCATCAGCACCAATAGCAAATGCTGCTATTGCCATACCTTCAAGAAGCTTATGAGGGTCACCTTCCATAACACTTCTATCCATAAATGCACCCGGGTCACCTTCATCACCGTTACAAACAATATATGATTTACCGCCTCTGTTTGCCGCCGTAAATTTCCATTTTCTTCCGGTAGGGAAACCTCCGCCGCCTCTACCTCGTAAACCTGATTTTTCTATAGTTTCAATTACATTATCAGGATTATTTTCTTCAATAACTTTTGCTAATGCTTCATATCCTCTTACCGCAATAGCTTCATCTATACATTCAGAGTTTATATTTCCACAATTTGCAAGGGCAGTTCTTGTTTGCTTTGCGTAAAAATTAATATGTTCATCATCAGGAACATGTTGATGTGTTTTGGGATCAACATACATTAGCCTTTCAACAGGCTTATTATTTTTTATATGACTTTCAAAAATTTCTTCTACATCACTTTCTTTTACTTTTACATAAGTGATTTTCATATCGGGTATAACAACTAAAACGCCTTGTTCACAAAATCCGTGACAACCTGTTGGAACAACTGTCATTTTGTCGTATTGAGTTAAAATTGATACATTTGCACCTAATTCTTTAAATTTTTCAATTACTTTTAATGAACCATTTGCTACACAACCTGTACCGGCACAAACCAATACTCTTAATCCTTGAGATTTAATTAATTCTTTTGCTTTATTTTGTTCATTTTGCATATTAATGTTCAAATTTGTTTTTTCCATTATTTATCTTCCTTTATTAAGGTATCTAATATTATAGTAATAGCATCTGAAGTCATTTGCGGATATACTTTATCATTAATAACTACAACAGGTGCTAAACCACAAGCTCCAAGACAACTCACTGTTTCTAATGAGAATAAACCATTTTCACTTGTAAGCTGTTTTTCTTTCATATTAAGTTTTGCTCTAATAGCATTTAAAACAGGCATTGAACCTCGAACATGACAAGCTGTTCCATCACAAACTTTAATTTCATATTTACCTTTTGGCTCTAATGAAAATTGTGCATAAAAAGTTGCCACCCCAAAAACTGTTGCAGGTGACAATCCTTCTATCTTTTCACCTATGTATATCATTGCATCTTCAGGTAAATAACGATATACTTCTTGAACTTTTTGCAAAATAGCAATTAAATTAGATTTTTTACCACCGAACGATTGAATAATTTCATCCAACTTTGTCGTGCTGATTACAGAAGACCCTGTACTCATCCTTTACTCCTATTCTATATCTATTAATTTCCTTTTTACAAATTATAGCATTATTTTTAGATTTTTTTTATTACTTCATATTTCTTACCATTTTATATTTATAATATTTTTTTGTTAATCATTTATGAATAATTAATTATTCTCTTTAACTATATCCATATTCTCATTATTGTTATAAAATATATATAATATTAAGGAGACTAGTCGATATGAAGAATGTATTGTGGATATTAGTTTGTTTTTTAGTAGTACAAAATTCACTTTTGGCTCAAACTGTTTATGACGACAATTATCAAGAAAATCCCAATTATATTCAAGGTCTGAAATATTTGGACAATTCACAATATTCAAGTGCAATTAATGAATTTAAAAAAGCAATAAGAACAAATTCGCATGATTCTTCAGCTATAATAGGTTTGTCAAATGCTTATAATATGAGAGCTGAATATTACAATAATACTGTAAAAGCAACAGATAAAGCTGTATCTGATTTAAAATCTGCTTTATTTTTTACAAAATACTTTTCAGACAGTTCTTTTGCTTCTGCACAAGTAATTACTGGAACGGAAAAAAATCTCTCTATAATTGAAAAAAAGCAAATTTCTGATTCAGAAAGACTAAACTTAGCCAAATCACAGAGAATTAAAGGCGAATTTGCTGCGGCAGCATATGATTATTATCAATTATTAAATAGTCCAAATTATAAAGTTGAAGCCAATTGCGCTATAGGTGATATATATAAAATTTTTAATAGACCAGAAAAAGCTCTTATTTTTTATAAAAATGCACTAGCTATTGATATAAATAACACAGATATACATTTAAAACTGGCACGAACATATGAACAATTAAATAATTTTTCTGAATCACTAAAAGAGTACAGTTATGTCCTTGATTCATCTGCAGAAAGAGATGATATTCTTATTTCACTAGAACGAATATGGCAAAAGAAAGTTGATGAAGCCCCTAAAGATCCTGAAGCACACGCTAATCTGGGTGTTGTATATCAAAAACAAAAAAGATATACTGAAGCATTAAATGAGTATAAGAAAGCTGAATCACTAAACCCCTCAAATATTAATACAAAAATAAATATTGGGACTTTATATCAAGAACAAAAAAAATATGATTTAGCATTAAATACCTATAATTCTATTCTTCAATCTCAACCGCATAATACAAATGTAATGCTTTATAAAGCTGAATGCTTAAAAGAATTAAAAAGAACTGATGACGCAATTGCACAATATAAAAATGTATTAAATATGGATCCAAAAAATTCAGTTGCAAAAGCAGCACTATTTGATTTATTAAAAGATACAATGCCGGTTGAAGATGTTCTTTCATTCTTATATAAAAATGTACAAAATAGTCCAATGGATGCAAATTCGTACTATGAGTTTGCCTATGAACTTCATAAAGCAAATAAAATTGATGATGCTATAGTCTATTACTTGCAGACAATAAAACTTGATAATACAAAAATAGATGCCTACATAAATTTGTCACAAGCATACAGACAAAAGAAAAATTATTCTGATGCATATTCAATTATTCAAAAAGCAAAAGCTCTTGCACCTGATAATGAACTTGTAAAAAAACAATATGAAATTGTAGCAAAAGAATATGCTGCCAATAATTACACTATTGCTTCATCTGCATTTCAAAGCGGTGATTATCAAAGAGCGATATCTGAATATATGAAAATTACACCAGCCACAGTTGATTCCTTAATAGGAATAGCAGCATCATATCAATCGCTAAAAAATAATGATAAAGCTATTGAATTTTATAAAAAAGCAATGAATCTAGATTCTAAAAACAGTGATATTCCATACTATATTTCTTCGATATATGCAAATCAAAATAACTTTGAGCAGGCAAGAGAATATATAAAAATTGCACTATCTAAAAATTCTTTAAATACAAAAGCTAAAGAACTTGATGATTATATATCTTCAAAACAAATAGAAGGCATATTAACTCAAGCAATTCAAATGTATGATGAAAAAAAATATAATGAAGCAATAACTTTATTTGATAAAGTTTTAAAAATAACTCCAACTAATGCCACAGTATATTATTATAGAGCTATGTCGTTTGATGCTTTAAATAATTATCAGAAAGCAATTGCAGATTATAAATCTACATTAAAATATGCTCCAGAAATGGCTATTGCATATTATTCATTAGGTGTTGATTATGATGCATTAAATAATTACCAATCAGCAAAAGAAAATTATCAAAAATATATTGATTTAACTGATGAAGACAACGATTATAAAAAATATGCACAAACAAGAATAAAAGAGATTCAATAATGGATGTAACTGCCGTTTCAAAAAAAATAAAAATAGGAAATGTTGAAATAAACAGTTGTGTTTCACTTTCTCCATTGGCAGGAATTACAGATTTTGTACTTAGACAATTAATAAGAGAATACTCTAATAATTGCCTTTTGACTACAGAAATGATTAGCTCTGAAGCTTTAGTACAAAGACCTGATTGTAACATATCATTTACAAATGATAAAGAACAGCCTGTTGCTTTTCAAATAGAAGGTCATAAACCTGATTTAATGGCAAAATCTGCTAAAATATTAGAAAATAAAGCAACAATAATTGATATAAATATGGGGTGTCCAATAAAAAAAATAGTAAACGGGAACGATGGTTGTTCTTTAATGAAAAATACCCGGTTAGCAAAAGATATTGTTGTAGCTGTAAAAGAAGCTGTTAATGTTCCTGTTACTTGTAAATTCAGGTTGGGTTGGAGCCAAGATAGTAAAAATTTTGTTGAGTTTGCGCAATTAATGCAAGAAGCTGGAGCTAGTGCTGTTACAGTTCATGCTAGAACTCGTGCTCAAATGTATTCAGGAATAGCTGATTGGAAGGAATTAGCAAAATTAAAAGGTGAAATTGATATTCCTTATTTCGCTAATGGAGATATTATTAGCCCAGAGACTGCAAAAGAATGTCTAGAAATTTCAAAGGCAGATGGAATTGCAATCGGAAGAGCTGCAATGGGGGACTTATCTTTAATATATAGAATTGAAAAATATTTAAATGAAGGAGTTCTAATACCTGAACCTGACCTAAATGAAAGAATAAAAATGCTAAAAAAACATTTGGATTTTCAAATTTCATTCAGAGGCGAAGAAACAGGTATAAAATTTTTTAGAAAATTTTATCCATCTTATATCAGAAATATTAGAAAAGGAGCTGAATATAGACACAGTCTTATAACAGAGCTAAACTATAATAAGATATTAAATATATTGGATGAAATTTTGTTAAATGCCTGATAACTTAAAAAAATACTATGTTTATATTATTTTGACAGTTAATAACAAACTATACTGTGGGTATACAAATAATGTAGAAAGAAGATATAAACTTCATTGTGAAGGAAAAGGCGCTAAATATACAAGAGCAAATAAACCCTTGAAAATTGTTTACACAAAAGAATGTAATACAAAAGATGAAGCACTAAAAGAAGAATATAGAATAAAAAATTTAAAAAGAAAAGATAAAGAAAAACTTATTCATATAAAAAATATTTAAAAACACAAATCAGCTCTGTTGTAAAATTCCAATAATAGTTTTTCCAGTTTTTTCTTCAACTGTTTCTTTTAATAATCTCAATATAGAATTATTTACAGATGCTTCATTTAATACTTTTGCAGTATCTTCCCCCAATGTAAGTTTCACAAATTTTTCTGTATCAGAAATATCGTACTTTTTAATTACATCAACATATGGTTCTATAAGTTTTCCCAACAAATAACTTCCTTTTTGACCATCTTCAGGTAATGAATTATCTATCCAGTCTCTAAAAGGCTCAATAACAAATTTCTTAAAAGATTTTGCACAATCTACAACATTATCGACATTTTTTGCTTCTTTAACCAAAACATCATTAACACTCACACTTCTTTTAAACGAAACTGACTGATAATTTAGAGTTTTATGATTTACTATATTATTTATGCAACTTATTTTCATAACGTATATATAAAATAAAAAATAAATTTTTATTGTCAATATATTTAATCAAATTAATTTTTGTTAATTAAATAAACTAAATTCACAACCACAATATGTTTGCCTATAAAAATTTTCTTGCTTTGCAATTTGCATAGTTTTAAGAAATCCATTTTCTTTTTTAAAATCAATATCTAAAAAAGTAAGTTCATATTTTTTAGCAAGTTCTTTTGCTATTTCAAAAATCACTTTTGAATTTTTATGCGGACTAACAGTCAGAGTAGTTGTGAAATATTGATATTCAAGTTTAAATGCCTTTAAAACAGTATACAAGAGCCTATATTCAAAACATCTTGAACATCTTCTTCCTTTTTCAGGCTCATTTTCAAGACCAGCTATAGCATTATACCAATCTTCGGAATTTTGCTTTTCCACAATTAAATCTACATTTTTTTTCTTTGCATATTTAATTAATTCATTTAGCCTTCTGTCAAATTCTTCAAACGGAAAAATGTTTGGATTGAAAAAATATAAAACAGGGCTATAGCCAAGCGCTCTTAATTTTTCTATAGGATATGCACTACAAACAGCACAACAAGCGTGAACTAAAACCTTTTTAGTCATGATTTAACTTTTCTTTACCGCCTTGTTCTATAATGTATTTTTTAAATTCTCCATAAGAATCAATACCAATTTTCTTATTTACACCAATTACAAAAGTAGGTGT
>CALUUL010000063.1 GCA_944323945.1 Candidatus Gastranaerophilales bacterium | reverse complement strand
ATATTTCTTTTGTCAGGTTTGATAAATTTAAAGTCAGGAAAATTAAACTTACAAGAAATCAAGAACTTTTCAAAAAGTCATTTAATCTTGCAAAAATGTTTGTAGAACAGACAAGTGTTGATTTATCTAAAAACAAATTTGAAAATATAACACTTGTTTGGGATATGAATAAACTATTTGAAGAATTTATTTTTCAATTGATAAAAAAGAAAATTCCGAATTGCCAAGCGATAGCTCAAAAACCAAAGCGTATACTCAAAAGAGGAAATGCAACTCGCCGAGATACAAGAGTCGATATTCTGGTGCAAAATCCTCAAGTCATTATTGATACCAAGTATAAAAAATTCACTTGTTTTGATGATATTTCAAGTGCGGATATTTATCAAGTAACAACATATTGCCTATTACATAACTATAAACGTGCAATATTGCTGTACCCTCAATATGATAAAAAAACGCCGGATATATGTAATTACCAACTGAACTGTGCTGAAAATAATTATCATATAGATTTTTGTACTGTTAATTTAAAGAATAATGACTTGAAAGATAAAGAAGTACAAAATTCAATAATTGGTAAAATAAAAAAGATAATAGGACTTATCTAAATTTGCTTTTAACCCAACAATAGCAAATAGAAGTGACTTTTTTTACTGGTTCTGTTTTGTTATAATGTTTTCTATGCATAATTGTAAAAGTTTTAAACCGTCAATAAATATAAATTCCAAAGTTCTTATTTTAGGTTCAATGCCGGGTGTTAAATCACTTGCAGAACAAGAATATTATGCTCATCCGCAAAATAGATTTTGGAAAGTAATGGCTCAAATCTGTAATGTTCAAAATTTGCAATATTTAGATTATCCCCAAAAACTTGAAATTCTTTTAGATAATAATATTGCTCTTTGGGATACAATAAAAACTTGTAATAGAAATGGAAGTTTAGATTCTGATATTCAAAATGAAACTCCTAATAATATTAAATCTCTTTTAAAAAAATTCCCTAATATAAAAGTTATATGTCTTAACGGAAATAAAGCATATTCAGCATTTAAAAAATATTTTCCTGATTTATTTTATAAGTATAATTGTTATAAAATGCCTTCAACAAGTCCAGCTAATGCCAAATATACATTAGATAAACTTATTCAAGAATGGAACTTTATAAAAAATAGTAATTAATATAAAAAAGCCTTTTGATAAATTTCAAAAGGCTTTTTATTTTAAATCTGGGGCGGAAGGATTCGAACCTCCGAGATGCCTGGACCAAAACCAGGTGCCTTACCACTTGGCGACGCCCCAATATGGCTTTCAACTCTTATATATTATTAAGAGCATAAGTAAAAGTCAAGAGATTTTATTTTAAATTTTTGAATTTATTATATACTTTTATTTATTTTTATGGCTTAATTAAATCATAAAATATAAAAATAAAGGAATTTCATATGCAAGCAAGACGTGCGGCTAGAGAATTAGCTCTAATATTATTTTCACAATTAGATACTGTTAAAAACTTAGATAAATGTGATTTTCAAGATATAGTTTTAAAATCTGTAAGAACGCTTACTAATAATTCTGTTGATGAACTTAAAACAGCTACTAATTCTATATTAGAAATGAAAGAATTTATTAGTGAGTATGAAGCAAATCATCCTACTAATTTAGAACGACCAATTGAAGTTTCTGATATTCCTGTTCCAATACCGATGACTTCAGATATTCAAGGTAGATTGGATGAAATTCTTAACGTTGCAGAAAATGCCATGTTGGCTTTAGAAATTGCTGAAATGGCTGCATTAGAAGAAAATTCAGATGTAAAACAATATATTATAAAAATAGCAAATACATTTAAAGAACATAAAACTGAAATTGATGAACAAATTAAAAAGTTTGCATTTGGCTGGGATATTAACAGACTCGTTAAAATGGATAAAGATATTTTAAGAATTGCTATTTGTGAACTTGTTTATGTTAAAGATGCACCTTTAAAAGTTATTATTGATGAAGCTGTTGAATTGGCTAAAAAATATTCTACAGAAGATTCTGCTTCTTTTGTAAACGGTATTTTAGGTAAAGTAGTTATCGAAAATAATTTAAAGTAACAATAAGGTAAGATTATGTTTAATTTCTTCAAAAGAAATGATGAATCTAAAAATGAAAATATAGAGAAAAATGAGGAAAGCTCTAAATCATTTTGGAATTTTTCTTTTGAAGGATTAAAGAAAACAATATCTAACACAACTCAAAATCTTGTTGATAATGTTGTTTCAACTATTGAAGAAGAAGAAGAATTTGATGATTTTATTCTTGATGATATGGAAGAACTTTTAATTAAAGCTGATTTGGGTGTAAATCTTGCTTCTTCAATAACAGATAAATTGAGAAAGCAAACAAAAGTAAAGCCTTCTCAAATTAAACAATTTTTAAAAGATGAGTTTTCTACAATCTTGAAAAGTGCAGGTTCTTCTGAGCTTAATTATGATGATAATTCTCTAAATATTTATTTTATAACAGGTGTAAATGGCGCAGGTAAAACAACATTAATTGCAAAACTTGCTAATAATTTTAGATTATCAGGTAAGAAAGTTCTGTTAGCTGCTGGAGATACATTTAGAGCTGCCGCAGAAGAACAATTGGATATTTGGGCACAAAGGGCACAAGTCGATATAGTAAGAAAAGATGGAATTGATTCAGCCGCTGTTGTTTATGATGCAATAAAAAAAGCTCAAAGTGAAAATTATAATGTTCTCTTAATTGATACTGCAGGCAGATTGCATAATAAAAAGAATTTAATGGAAGAATTAAATAAAGTGAAATCTGTTATAGATAAACTTGCTCCAAATTGTTTAAAAGAAAGTATGTTGGTTTTGGATGCTAATACAGGGCAAAATGGACTTTCTCAAGCAAAATTATTTTCAGAAGCTGTTAATCTAACATCTGTTGCACTCACAAAGTTGGATGGAAGTGCAAAAGGCGGAATAATTATTGCAATTGCAAAAGAGTTCAATTTACCTGTAAAACTTATTGGTGTCGGGGAAAAGCTTGAAGATTTAAAATTATTTAATCCTGAAGATTTCCTTAATGCGCTTTTTGAGAAGAAATAGTTTAACTTATAAAATCTAAAATTGCATTGATAAATGTTAAAGGATGAACAGGACATCCCGGAATATATAAGTCTATATGATATTTCTCTAAAAATTCTCTATTTAGTTTTGTTGAATTTTGGAAAATACCGCCTGAAATAGCACAAGCACCGCATAATATTACTATTTTAGGATTTGGTGTTGATTTATAACAATCTTCTAATGCATAAGCCATATTCTCAGATATTGGGCCTGTTATAACAATGCCATCTGCATGTCTTGGAGAAGCAACAAAATCGATTCCAAATCTGCCCATATCAAAATTTACGTTTGAACAAGCATTTAATTCCATTTCGCATCCATTGCATCCGCCTGCAGATACTTGCCTTAGTTTTAATGATCTTCCAAATATTTTTTTTATTTCTTTTTCTACTTCGAATGCTGTTTTATTATATTCTTCAGGAGATAATCCTTCTTTTATAATCAATTTATCTCTATTTGTTGTTCCAATTTTGTAATAGTTAGAAAACTTTATAGAATTACATTCTTTTGTACAAGCTCCGCAAAAAGTACATTTACCCATATCTATTTTTAATGGATTGTTTGAAATAGCTCCTGTTGGACAAATATTTTCATCGACATTTTCATTTGTTGTTATTATGGGAAAACCTCTGAATTGTTCTCTCATTTCTGCATTTCTAATATCTTTTATGAATTGTTGACCTTGATATATTCTTAACTTTAATGTATCTAACATAAACTATTCCTTATAAATCATTTCCGCAATATGAAAGATTAAAACTTTTGTTGCATAGAGGAAAATCGGAAATTCCGTTATTTCTCACAGCAATAGCTAATGCAAACCAGTTGTTAAAAGATGCATCTTTTATTTTATATCTTGATAATTTACCATTCTCATCTGTTATTGCAATATGTACAACCTCTCCACGCCAGCCTTCTGTAATTGATACAACAAAACTTGACGGTAACATATTCGAATTTTTTACTATCAATTCTTCATTAGAATAATTTTCTAATAGTTTTAAAAATTTTTTAATTATATAAATTGATTGTTTTATTTCTTTATATCTTAAACGAGTACGTGAATATACATCACCATCAGCTTTTGTGCTTCTGTTATCAATGTCTTTATACCATTTATCAGGAAAGTCAAAACGAGTATCTATATTAACCCCTGAAGCTCTTGCCGCCATTCCTGTAAGTCCTAAACTAACTGCGTTTTCATAACTTACAGTTCCTGTTCTTTCAAGTCTTGATGCAACAGTAGGCGACGATAACATCGTTTTTATTGTTCTTTCAACATCTATTGAAACTTTATCCAAAACACTAATAATTTTTTCTGAAAGTGTTTTATCAATGTCAAAATTAACACCGCCTATTGTTATTAATCCTCTTCCAAATCTGCTTCCTGAAATTTCAAGCATTGTATTTATAACTAATGTTCTTGTTGCTCCAAAAATTGATGCCCCCATCATATAGGCTATATCACCTGCTATTGCACCTAAATCTCCAATGTGAATTGCACATCTTTCCATTTCTAAAGCAATTAATCTTATTAATTGTGCTTTATTTGTTATCTCTGCATCAGATAAGGCTTCTATTGCATTTGAATATGCAAGATTATATGCAATTACGCTATCTCCGCATATAGATTCTGCAAGCTGATTTGAGGGGCTGTTTACAATTAATTCTTCAATTCCTTTATGCTGCCAGCCCAGTTGGATTTCTAAATCATATATTTTTTCACCGTGACACATAAATCTAAAATGCCCAGGTTCTATTACTCCGGCATGTATGGGTCCAACTGCTACTTGATGAACTTCATCGCCTTCCATTTCAAAAAATTTATACTCTTTTTTATGATTTCTGAGTGGTTTTAGCCAAGGATGGTTCTTTGGTTCAATATCAAATTCTTCATAAAACTCTCTTTCAAACTTATGAAAAGCAGGTATAATTGGGGTTAATGATTCATATTCTTTTTCTTCTTTTTCAAATATTGCTGAAGAAATATATATTTTACCCTCATTATCATCTGCCAAAACTGCAAATAATCTTACTTTATCATTTTCTTTTTTGCCGAAAAATCCGATAACTCGTTTTGATAAATTAATTATTTCTTCTCTTAATTCATTTATATTTAAAATTGGAATTTCATTTATGTTAATTCTTCTTTTATTTTCTGTAATTAACCAGTTCATAATTATACTCACATTCCGAATATTGTTAGTTGTACTTGCTCTGTAAGATTCAATGGGAGATATATCCCAAGAACAAATGCTATTATAAGCAATAGTATTTGCGGTATATACATTGTGATAGGTAGTTTTATAATGTTTGAATTTTTATCTTTGGGGTTTTCACCATAACACATTCCAAATACTGCTTTTGCTAATCCAAATAAAATTATTGTAAGAAGCAAAACAAAAATTAGTGCAAGAATATAATGTTTACTTAAAAACATAGATTTTATTATAAGAAATTCTGAAATAAATAAAACAGAAGGCGGAAATGCTGTTATTCCAAGTAAACATAATATCCATAACCAACCTGTTTTCTTGTCGGTGGTAATTATATTTGTTATTTTCTTTATCTTTTTTGTGCCATATAGTTTTAATATGTTACCTGAGGTTAGGAAAAAAGATGCTTTAATTAAAGAATGGCCGATTAAGTGTATGATTGCTGCAAATATTCCTAAGCCGCCAAGTGCCGTACCGATTATTAAAATTCCCATATTTTCAATAGATGAATATGCAAGCATTCTTTTATAGTTGTTTATATGGTATATAAATACAGCTGCAACAAATAATGATAAGAACCCCATAATATACATTACTAATCTTGCATAGCTGGCACAATTTGCTATTACTAAAATATTAAATACTTTTAATATTACATAAAAAGCGGAATCTAATAGTGTAGCTGATAACAAAGCAGAAGCTGGCGCAGGTGCCTCTGAATGTGCATCCGGAAGCCAAAAGTGAACAGGTGCTAATCCCATTTTTGTTCCGAAGCCAAATAATATGAATACAAAGGATAGTTTTAACCAAAATTTATTAAATGTATTTGTATTTAGCATTAAATCATAGAAGTTAAGCGAGCTTAACTCTCCAGTTGAAATTGTTAAAAGGATAATTCCAACAAAAGCCAAAGCAATTCCTATTGAACATATAAAAACATATTTCCAAGCTGCTTCAATTGATGTTTTAGTTTTTGAAAAATATATCAAATAAGCACTTGCTAATGTTGTTGCTTCAACTAATACCCAAGATAATCCAAGGTTATTACTTATTATTACTCCTGTCATTGCCTGTACAAAGATTAATAACATATATGTATAGTGCCTTTTTCTTTTTACAGGTGCTTCTTCCATATTCATATATGGTTTATTGTATATAGATACAGCCAGAAATATTATTGATAATACGAACAAGAAAATAATGTTTGAATTATCTATGCTGAAGTATTTCCCAGAAAATCTTTCATTTTCGTTGAACATATAATATGAACATACTAGAAAATGTATTATAGAGTATATCTGCAACATTAAATTATTTAACTTTTCTTGTTTAAATAAGAATAGTAATAAGCATTCAACTAAAGGGAGAATTAAAAGTAAACTAATCAACATATTCACAGTCCCTCAAATCAGATAAATGTGTAACTTCTAAGTTATCAAATTTGGTATTTATATGTTTTACAAGTAGTCCTAATATAAATACTGCAATAAATAAATCCAGTAGGACGCCTAAATTTACTATCATTGGCATTTCTTTTGCTACTGACAATGATAAAAGGAATATTCCATTTTCCATTGTTATAAAATCTATTACATTTGAGATGACTTTATGCTTTATTGTGATAAAGAATAAACTTATTATAATAACTGCAATTGAAACACCAAAATATAAAGGGTTAATTAGTTTCATTGCCGGCAAGTTTAAATTGGAAATTAAAAAACCAACAAATAAAATTACTGTTGATATAAAAAGACTGTAAAAATGATGAATATTGGCTTCAGTATCTCTATATTCTTTTGTTCTTCTTATCAGTCCGCCTAAGAATCTTGGAATTATAATTGATTTTATTAGAATGGTTTCAATTGCAATAAAAAGAAAATTTAGTATTGAAAACTCATTCATATCTAATAAACAAATTAAAAATAATAAAATTCCTTGTAAAACTAAAACATTAATATGAGCTGCAAGTCTGCTTGTTGCAGCTATATATAACATTGTAAATCCAAATAGAATTATAAATGCGTTTTCCATAGATTAACCACCATATATTCTAATAGTTACTAGAGCAAGAATTACTAGAGCCACAGCTGTCATTGAAAATACAAATTCAAATATATGTGTCATTCTAAATCTTGCTATTCCTGATTCAATAGTTCCGATTAATATTGCTATAAATGATAATAATGCTATGTATAAAATATAAGATATAAAATAAGGCAAAGAAAATGGAATTAATAATGCATATATTAATGAAGAAATCATAACCATTTTAATGCCTGAGGCCCAAGTTAATAATGCTAAATCACAACCTGAGTTATCTAAAACCATAACTTCATGAATCATTGTTAATTCTAAATGAGTATTTGGGTCATCAACAGGAACTCTTGAACATTCAATTAACATCATAATTAGTAAAGCAATAACTGCAAGAATTACAATGTAAAGCCCTAGTATATCCTTATTTAGCCAAAAGATATTAAGACTTTGAAAACTATAGACTCCGCTTAACGTACAAATTGAGGCTATGATTATGAAGAAAGCAGGTTCTACTATTGTTGTGAAACAAGCTTCTCTGGATGCTCCCATTCCTTCAAAACTGCTGCCTGTGTCCATTGCACTTATTAAAGAGAAAAATTTTCCAAGTCCTAATACATATGCAAAAATAACAAATCCAAATTCTATATTTATAATAGAATAGCCACCTGCCATCGGTACAAATATCCCAGCAAACATAGCTGATGCTATTGTAACTATTGGTGTTATTTTAAATATAAAAGATGTTGTTTCACTATATATAGGTTCTTTTTGTATTAGTCTAATAAAATCATATAAAGGTTGAAGAAGAACAACTCCTTTTCTTCCAGCCCAAAATGCCTTTGTTTTCTTTATTATACCGAGCATAATAAATGGCATTATTAATAATGATATTATGTTTATAAATATAATTAAAAAACTCATCCGATAAATACGACTCCTACTAAAATTAAGATTAAAAAGATTAAACCGTATAAAATATAATGTTGTATATTTCCGTCTTGTAAACGTTCAAATTTAGATAAAAATTTTTCATCAAATTTTAATATAGGATTTATAATGTAAGCTTCTTCAACATCTTCTACTTGCGACATATAATACGCATCTTTAGGAAATAATCCTTTTGGTTTTTTAACATCAAATATTTTCTTAAATAATGGTGTCAAAATTGAGGTGAAAGGGCTTACATATGATGATGCCGTATATTGGATATGGTTATTTCCTTTATCATATCCGCATCCCCATGTTATATATTTTGTAGTATTTTTTGTAAGAAAATTTTTTATCATAATTAAGCAGAATACAAATAGGAAGAATAAAATTGTAATAATTGAAACAAAAGTAAGTATCATGATTATTTGCATATATCCATATGTTAATCCTGAATTATTATAGCTGAAGGAAGTAATTGGTATTATTATTGAGATTAAAGGTGCTGATATACCGATAATCAATGTTAAACAAGCTAATATTCCTTTTGGTATCAACATAGATATGGGTACATCAGAACTTACATTTTCGGATTTTTCACTTCTTGGATTTCCCAAAAAGGATATTGAATATAATTTAGACATTGTTAGTATAACAAGTGTACCAACTAATGCTAACGATGCGATTGTTAATACAACAGGAATGAATAGGGTAGAACTCTTTATTTGAAGCATGTACATTAACCCTGCATATATTAAAAACTCACTAATAAATCCGTTTAATGGTGGAAAAGCACATATTGCAATTGCTGCAACTAATAAAAATATTCCAGTATAAGGCATTTTCTTTATTAATCCGCCAAGTTGTTCGATATTTTTTGTGTGTGTCTTCAAGTATATACTTCCTGCACACAT
>CALUUL010000062.1 GCA_944323945.1 Candidatus Gastranaerophilales bacterium | reverse complement strand
AACACGGATAAACTCTTAGTTTTCCGTGCTTTTATATATGTTTACTCCATATTTTTGGAGATTATCCACACATGGCACCCTATATAGTTAGGTTTACAACCATTTGTCTTTTATAATATGGAACCTAAGTTCCACTTGCTAATAATATTATAACACAATAATATGTTTTTTAACAATCTGAAAAATATTTATTAATATTTTTGTAAAGATTATTCGAAAGTTCACATATTTTTTTTATGTTTTCTTCTATATTTTCTTCTCTAGTAGATAAAATAACAATTTTTTCATCAATTTCTATTAATATATCATCAATTACTTTATATATATCATCATCAGTAAACATCATATATCTAATATTTTTTCTAAAGTTACTTATTATTTTTTCAAAATCATTGCTATTATCTTTTGATACTTTATTATTTTTTATATCGATAAAATTATTAAATACTCTAGGGTATTCTTTAGTCATTATTTCTTTAAAAACTGGTTCATAATAATTTTCTCTAAGCTTTATTTTCCTTTGCTTTTTTTCTGTGCTATTTGATTTTATCAATGCAAATATAGATATTCCAATTGCTATAGCATCTAAAACGTAACTACAATAATCCATAAAAATTACCCCTAAAATTTAATGTTTTCTATTATTTTAGAAGTTAGTTCCTCAGATGAACTTTCTATTTTTATATATTTTTCTATATCATTTTTATTAATTTTTTCTAAAATAGCACTAAAGAAACCTTGTATAAAAGAAATACCTATTTTTTCTATATGATTTGGAAATATGATAACATTCATACCATTCCAATCAAATTTATCTTTTAATTGTGAATTATATTCTGATACACCATAAGAGTTACCAGCTAATCCACTTAAACTTTTATCAAATTTCAATTCAATTTTATTCATTATTCTTCTCCTTTTCATATAAAATAAAACATAAATTATAAATAACTCCATTAAATTTTTTTTCAGTTTTATAAACAATATCTGGAGATGGAATGGTGTTTAAATAATCATTTGATTTATTAAAACCTATCAAACCAGTTTCAGTCAAATCTAAATATCCATCAACAAATTTTATTATGTTATTTCCAGAAAGAACATAGCAATAATCACTAGATGCCTTTTCATGTAGTTGTTTAATTAATGTTGTTAATCCAGTTCCACCAGAATTTTTTGATTTATATCGTGTAGTAACATATTTTTGAAAGGCAGATATTGTTGCAAAACTTTCAATATCATAATTATTTGAAAAATGCTTTTTGTGATTTTTAAGTGCACTAAGTATAATTTCATTTTTTTCAGAATATTTACTCTTATCAGTGCTTTCAATATACTTGTTTATCTCTGTATTTATCAAAATATCTCCAATTGATATGACTGTTACATTTAAACACATATAACTATTAGGTCTATAATCAATAGTCTTAATATCTAATAAGCAGTCACTAGTTGAATGATTTAGAGCATTGTCAACAATTTCAACTATTGCTTCCGATAAATCATTAATATAATTTTTATCAACGTTATAATATTTTAAAAACGTTGAAATATCTCCCATTAAGATTGATAAATATGGTCCATTTCTATTTTCTTCGTTATTTATTGCTATTCGCCTATAGTGATTTGGTGAAATAATACATTTTTTTTCAAAATCGGATATATAAGCACTGGAATTAATTCTTTTTGTATTATATGAATACAGCATATTATTTTTAAACATTTCATATCCTAAATATTTATTACTTACTATAAAAGTATATGTTAAATCACCTATATTATTCTTTAAAATATAATAAGTAATTATTTCCAACATGATTAATACTGCTTCATCCGAAAATGCTCTTGTGTTAATTATAACACTAATATTAACATTTTTAATATTATTAATTTCTATAAATTTAATATGTTCTAATAACATAAAAACATGATCAGAACATAGCATATCACCAGATAAATATATTTTATGTTTGTTTTTATTGTGAGTTTTTCTATGATCAACGGCATCTATATCATTTAACAAATAATCTATATTTAACATAAGTCCTCCTTTATAATTTTAATTTAATTTAAAATCATCTATATTCCATAAACCTAATTGTCCTTTGATTTCTTTAGAACAATTAATTTTTTTAGCATTTTCTAGCTTCCATGCATAACCAGTTCTAATTTTGTTTCCATATGCAACATTATTTTCAGCAATTATTTGTTTATTAAGATTTTCATCTAGTTCTAAACAATCTATCAAATCAACGCAAGCAATTATTTTACTTTTAGGAAATTCATAACCAAGATTTTGATATTTATCTAGTTCTTTTTTATCAATTCCACTTCCTGCATGAATTAATATTTTTCCTCTATATTTTGTTTTCCAACTTCTAAACTCATATTTTTTTATACCTTCAGCTACAAGTGTTGCCCATGGCTGTTTTAAAGTTAATACTTTCACGTTTCCACCTCATTCATATTTTATCATATATAGAAATAATAAGCGCCATTTGATAGCATAAATTACGTAATTATGTTAAGATATTATTAGTTTCAAAAATATTATAGAGGAGGGATTTTTAATGAAAGAAATAAAAAAAACACCAGCATCAATATATTTAATGCATAAATACTGGGGAAAAAAGCCCTCTGATGAATTAAAAGAGCAAATATTAAAATACACAAAAAAAGGTGATTTAATTCTTGATCCATTTGCTGGATATGGTGGAATTGGAATAGAAGCAGTTATTGAGGGAAGAAATGTAATTTTAAATGATTTAAATCCATCAGCTAATTTTATTTCAGAATGTATCCTTGAACAAAATATTGATTTTAAAAAATTAAATGATTTGTATATTTCTATAAAAGAACATTGTGATGAAATGGAAAAAAAATGGTATTATTACAATGATAATGAAATAATTACAATTTTAAGAAGCAAAGAAGACAAAATATTAAAAATTAAAATTAAAAATAATAAAAACAAATTTGAAGAAATTACATTAAGTGAAGATGAAATTGAAAATTTAATGAAACAAGAAGATAATTATAAGATTAAAACATGGTATCCTGATAATCTTTTAATTCAAAACTCTAGAATATGTTCAAATGGAAAATTAAAAGTTTGCGACTTATTTCCGAAAAGAGCACTGATTTGTCAATCACATCTATTTGATTTAATTAATAACTTAGAAGATTCAAATGAAAAAAAATTATTATTATTTGCTTTTACATCAAATTTAGCAAATTGTTCGAAATTGGTTCCACCAATTGCATCGAGGGGAGAAATGTCTCAAGGTGCTTGGATGACAGGATTCTATATCGGAGAAACATATTTAGAAAATAATGTGTTTCACTATTTTGAAAATAGAGTAAAAAAGATTATTAAAGGTAAAAAAGATTTTATTTCTATTGCAAATAAAAAATCAGTATTTTCTATAACGTCAAATGATGCTAAGGATTTGAAAATAGCTGATAACTCAATAGATTTTGTATTTACTGATTTTCCTTATGGAGATACAGTTCCATATTTTGAACAAAGTCAAATTTGGAATATGTGGTTAAAAAACAAAGTTGACTATGAAAATGAAATAGTGGTATCAGATAGTAATGCTCGAAATAAAACACAAGAAAATTTTGCAAAAGACATAGAAAAATCGATTAATGAAATTTGCAGGGTTTTGAAGTACGAAAAATATTTTACTTTTACATTCCATTCCTTAAATGGAGAAGAATGGGAAGCTATTTCTAATGCTATTAATAATAATGCTTTTCAATTTGTTGATTTTAAATTATTAGTCCAAAAAACATTTACACCTCGTCAATTAAATAGAAAACTTTCTATAAAAGGTGATTTAGTAGTTACATATAAAAAGGTCAAACAGAAACAAATGACATTAGATTATAGCAATGTAAAAGATAAAATTGAAAACGAAATAAAACAAAATTGTGTTATAAATCATGAGTATGAAACGAATGACTTAATAATACTTTGTGTTAAATGTCTCCTAAAGTTTAATAATTCTACAAAGAAAATAGATTTTACTGATATAATTAATGAATATTTTATTTTAAATGAAGAAACAAGTAAGTGGCACTTAAAACAAAATAAAGAGTAATGATAAATTTTCATTACTCTTTATTTTTAATCTTTTGCTACTAAAATCGAAATACAATTAACTGTATAATCTCCATTAAATTTAACATCTTTTTCATATATATATTTTATCTCATGTAAATCACTTAAGGAGATGTTATCTAGTTTTTTAGTTATTGATTCTCTAATATCACTGATATCTTTTTTTAAATCTTTTCCATCCTTAAAATCTTTCTTATGTGCCAAAAAAACAAAAAATCTATTATTATTACTAAAGAGTCTTTCTCCTTGAAATTTGTAATTCCACCATTCTAATGGTCTTATATCATCAGATATTTCATCTATCATTTTTTCTCTGTTCTCATATATTAAACTGATTTCATTATTAATAAATTCGTTATCTTGACTTTTTAAAATCTCAATTAATTCCAATTTACTAAGTCCACCATAATTTGGTAAGTCAAATTCATTTTTAGCATTTTTGTAGATATCTTTAATTACTTTTATTTCATTATCATTGTTCAATGATTTAAATGAATCAGATGTTTCTGAGTCATCTAATCCTTCAGAATATTTATTAAAAAATTCGTCAGAAATGTGTGTTATTTTTAAATCAAAAGGAATGATTTTGTTATCTATCTTTATAAAAAAATCAATATCATGAATTTTTCTAAGAGTTGGAATAATAGAAGGATGAGAATAAAAACTATTCTCTATCAAATCGTTAGACAACTGATTAAAGTATGACCAATATATATAATTTCTAATTCTAGGCAATAATTTATCATCTAATTCATCTGTCATCTCATCAATGCTTGAAAAATCCTTATTTCGAACAAAAGGTTTGATAATATCATCAACTTGATCATTACGAATTCCACAATTAACAATATCCATATCTTCAACTATTGATATTAAAATATCTTCGTTTAATTTTCTTTCAGCAAGTATAACATCTTTTTGTGACATTATATATTTAACAATTTCATCTATTGTAACATCACTATTATAAGCATTTTCTAACAATTTTCTTGTATTAGAAGTGTCAATTCTATCTTTTAAAAATTTCTTGATATTATTGTTATCTAACGATCTTAAAAGTGCGTATCTTGTAGCATCATCATTATACATTTCAAACATTTTATAAAAATCTTTCTTTGTTTCAAACATATCATTTAAAGTATTAAAATTTGTCATAAATTCACCTCAATAAAATTATAACATAATTATACGTAATTTACGTTTTAGTTATTTTAATTCAATTGAATTTTTATTAATATCTTTGTTAAACTCTTTTATTATTCTCTTTTTATTTTCTTCAATAGTATTACAAGTTTTAACTTTAGTTTGAAAATCTTTAATAGATTCATTATAAAAAACAATCTTCATATCACATTCTTCTTTAATTCGATTATCTTTTGACTTGGATTTTTGTTCATAAATTCTTTTACGTGCATATATTAAATCATCTAATGCCTCTTTACAAACTTCTTTATAACAATGAAGTTCTTCATATGAATCAATTTTATTTTCAGCCATGAATCTTACTTCTAAATTATATAATTCTAATTTATTAATGTTTTTCTTCATTTCTTCACTGATTGGATAATTTCTAGGCCTCTTTTGATAAATATTAATTCTTAAACAATAATATATAAATAAAGCAATTAAACTATGTTTGTATTTATGATAATTATTTTTCGCTTTATTAAACTCAATTAAGTCATCGTTAGAAAGTTTATCTGGAACTTCTTCAATAATTCTTTTATTAATGCTTTCAATAGAGTATTCTTTTCCAAATTGTCTTTCTATTCTTATATTTCTTTTCTTGTTTAAATTTCTTACAGATAATTTTCCATACCTTTCAATAACTTCATAGTTATTCTTTTTCATATATAAAATAAAATCTTGATAACTAAATGAATTCTTAATAGCAGTATCTATATCAGTTTGTGTTCTAATTGAGTAATTATCTTTATTCTTATAATAATTAAAATCCATCTTTTTAGTTTTCTTTTCTTCTAAAAATGATAAACCATTTTCTTCACAAATAGCATCGTTAGTTCTTCTGAGTCTAGCCATTTCGCTATTAGAATAATTATATTTATGACCATCTTTAAAACTAACTGAGTTAACTACAAAATGATTATGAAGATGATAAGTATTCAAATGAGTTGTAACTACAACTTGAAAATTGTCTCCCCACATTTCATTAGCAAATTCAACACCAATTTTATGTGTTTCCTCTGGAGTAACTTCTCCCTTTTTAAAAGATTGAAATCCATGAAAGCCTTGTATCTTATCAATTTTATTATAAGCTTTTTTTACCATCATCATATCTTGATAAATATTATTTTCATCACAATTAATTCCTGTAACATAATATTGCTTTTCAGTTTTGTCTTTATTAGAAGCATATTCAATAGTATTTGACAAATCTGATAAAGATATTTTTGTTTTATCTTTATTTTCTACATAATTAATTGTTTTATTAATTGTCATCTTAATTGGCCATAATGAAGTAGTCGCCATTTAACACCTCCTAATCTAATTTATTTTTTAATTTAATTAACACATCATTAATTTCTTTTAATGTTTTATTTAGATAAACAGATAAAGCGTAATATTCTTTCGAGTCTAATTTAGAATTAATTTTATCTAAAATATTTTCAGTTTTCTTGATTTCAAAAATTGAATTAATAATATCTTGGTTATTTTTTCTATCAATTATTTTTGAAGTAATTAGTTCTCGAATATATTCTGATCTAGATAGTCCTAAACTTTTACAATCTT
Organism: Candidatus Gastranaerophilales bacterium; assembly: GCA_944323945.1. Next base: position 2,521 of record CALUUL010000062.1, on the reverse strand, counting down.
TATCTAATTTTTCTATTTCTTCATCATTAAAATAAATTTCTATTCTTTTATTTCTTGTTCTATTTATCATTGAACTCCTTTCTAGGGGATTGGGGTGTCCCCATAATTGGATTTAACCTGTAAGGGGTACAAATCCGTTGCTTGCTAATAACTAATTATTCGATAGTTCTTATCTCATAATTTTTATTTTTTCTTGCTTTTAATAATATTTCTTCTATCTTTTTATCTAATTTTTTTGTATCAAAATCTTAATCAGTAATGTCATCTTCATCTCTTAAAACTCCAATCACAATTATTGGATGAGTACCTTGAAAGCCATTATTATATTCAACTTTTTCATCAGGTACTAATCTTACATAATCATAATTTTCTGGCATAGTATGAACTATTTTACCTGTTTCAAAATTCATAAATCCAGGGAACATTTGAACATCATAATATGCTCTTAATTTATCTAAATGTTTTAATAATTCTTCTCTTGGTCTATAAGTTGAGAATCTAATTTTAACATTACTATTAGGTGCAGACGGTAGAATTGTGGTATCAATATATCCATCTAAAAATAATTTATGGAAGTTATTATAGAATGAATCTCTAAAGAAAACTTTTTCAACTACAACCATTTTACCAACTTGTTTTAAATCAATATGATCTATAAAATCCATAACAATATTTAACTTTCGTGAACGACTACAGTCCTTCCATACATCAACAAAAGTATCATATAACATTGGAAATTTAATTTTATTTATATAACCTAAATCTCTAATTAATAGTAAATCATCAGGTGCAAAAGTCATTTGCTTTAACTGCCCATTTTCTAAAATAATTCTATTTAATTCTTTAATTTGGTCATCAATTTCTTTGTTCTTTCTATTATAAGTTTCTAAATCAAAACTTCCATCAATATAAGCATTCATTATTCTTTCTTTTTTCGTTTCTAATGCTTTTATATCTCTAGAATAATCTTGAGTTGACTCAGATAATTTGTTTTTAATAAGTGGAAAATAGTAAGAATTAACTACTGCATCATACTCAAAGATGTCATTTAAAATACTAATCATTTGTTTCTCAATATCTTTTTCTTTAATGTTGTTGTTACAAACTAAGCAACGATAATAATAGTATTCCTTTTGATTTTTCTTTCTTGTTGCTTTACCACCCATGATTCTTCCACAGGTAGGACAAGCTAATTTTTGTAAGAATAAATATTCTTTATCTCTTTTATAATGTCTTAAATTTTTAGGACCTTGTGCTTGGCAATAATCCCATAGTTCTTCATCAATAATTGCAGGACAAACACTTTCATACTTCTTTTCATTTTTCTTCCCTCGATTGTTAATATAACAACCTTTATAAACAGGATTGTCAATTATTCTTCTAATTGATGAATCTCTCCATACTTCTTTTCCTAATGCTTTTTCATTACTTAACTCTTGAGCAATTATAAACTGAGAATTACCTCTAGAATACATACTAAATATCTTCTTAACTACCAAACTACTAATTGGATCTATTACTAAACATTTATTTTCTCTTCTATAACCAATAGGAGTTACACCTGGAATATGCCCAGCTTTAATTGCACCATCCATACCAATTTTAGTTCTTTCAGATGTTCTTTCAATTTCATTCTGTGCAACACTAGTCATTATTCTTTGTATCATTCTTCCATTGGCAGTAGAAGTATCATATTGATCATATAAACAAATTAAGTTAAGATTATTCTCATCAAAAAACTTATTTATTCGTTCCATATCATAAACACTTCTTGAAATTCTATCTAACTTAATTGCTATAATCGTGTCGAACTTTCCAAGTTTACCATCTTCTAACATCTTATCAAATGCTGGTCTAACATTACCTGTTTTAGCTGATATACCACCATCTTCATAATAGTCATAAATGTCATAACCCATAGTCTTACAATAGTCAGTTAATCTTGATTTTTGTTCTGCAAGTGAGAATCCTTCACGAGCTTGATCTTCAGTCGAAACTCTAGAATATATAGCACACAATTTTCTTAATCCATTATGCATACATAACCTCCAATTTATTTCTCTATATATGGTTTTTCGTAAATTAAATACGTATCTATATCTTTAATATAAATAATATATTTTAATTTCATTAGTTCATTTAATATATCAGCAGTTTCTTTTTCATCATTGCTACTCATCTTTGATAATAGTTTTACTGATAAACAAATTCTTTCTGGTAATGAAAATATTAAGGTTAATAATCCTTTTGCTTCTAGTGACAAAAGCATATCTTCTAAATACCATCTATTTTCTATATCTTTATTTCTAATAATTTTAAATTCCATTTAACTCCTCCTTTATTAAAAAAAGAGGAGACAATATCTGTGATTAGATACTGCCTCCGCATTAACTTCGTTTAATAATTTTTTTGATAAATCGATTCTAGGTATATACATATATGTACCTTGTATAATTAATCTTATAGAAATATTAATTAATTTCTATATTGATTAATCCCTTTCTATTTATATTTTTTGATT
>CALUUL010000061.1 GCA_944323945.1 Candidatus Gastranaerophilales bacterium | reverse complement strand
AAAACTTTCGTTTTCCTGCTCGGTCGGTCTGATGCTTCTTCGGGTTCGGTCGGCTCCGCCTCTCTCCACCCTACGCACCGTATTTATTTTTTGCTCTCAGCACAGACCTTGTATCCTCGCTTCGAAAACTTTCGTTTTCCTGCTCGGTCGGTCTGATGCTTCTTCGGGTTCGGTCGGCTCCGCCTCTCTCCACCCTACGCAAAAAATAAAAAAAAGGTCGCATCGCGACCACAGTCTTGTTATGGAGAAAAGGAGTGAAGGAAAATAAGTAATAAAGAAAATTGACTATATTAATATTATTCCCATATAGTTTTATATATAACATATATATTTAATATATATTAATATTCATTAATAAAAAAAAGCCTCTAACAGAGGCCCTTTTATTTACTTTTTCTATTTTTCACTATTTTGCAGACTTTGCTGTTTCAACAATAATAGAAAATGCTTCAGGCTCATTTACTGCTAAATCAGCAAGCATTTTTCTGTTAATAGCAACTTCTGATTTTTTAAGCGCATTCATAAATTTAGAATAGCTTAAACCATGTTGTCTAACAGCTGCATTAATTCTAACAATCCACAAACGACGCATATTTCTCTTTAGATTACGTCTGTCTCTGTATTGATATTTTAATTTCTTCATTACAGCAGTATTTGCAACTTTAAAAATTCTGCTTCTTGCACCTTTAAAGCCTTTTGCTAACTTTAATATCTTTTTATGTCTTTTTCTTAAGACATTTCCACGTTTAACTCTCATTTTTCAATTTCCTTTCTTCTTTAAATTCTTAACCTGAACACTTCGCATATGGAAGTTCTTTTAATACAAGTTTCTTATGTGTAGCAGAAACTTCTATCATAGAAGAAAGTTTTCTCTTTCTTGAAGCACTTTTGTGTTGCAATAAATGCCCTTTACCGGCTTTTCTTCTTAAAATCTTACCGCTGGCAGTAACTTTGTACCTTTTTGCGCCGCTACGGTGTGTTTTCATCTTTGGCATAGTTTTCTCCTTTTTACTTTACTATACTTTCCTGACCAATATTGCGACATGCCTCCGCAAAATTGAATCACATTATATATTGTAAAGCAAACAAAAATACACGCAACAAGCGTGTATTTTATATTAATAAAAAGTAATATATTATAACTATGGTGCTAGTATTGTTACTACGTTTCTTCCATCCATTGAAGGCTTTTTCTCAACAGTCATTTTTTCACCTTCCAAATCTACAAGGAACCTATTCGCTAAATCATATGCCAAATGGCTGTGTTGCATTTCTCTTCCTCGAAGCATTACTACTATTTTAACTTTATTGCCTTTAGCTATAAATTTCTTTATACTGTTAATTTTAACATTATAATCATTAACATCAATTTTATATCTTACTTTTATTTCTTTAATATCAATAGTATGTTGCTTTTTCTTAGATTCCTTCGCACGTTTTTCTATCTCGTATTTATATTTTCCATAGTCTAAAATTTTTGCTACCGGAGGTTCCTGATTAGGAGAGACTACTATTAAATCCAACCCCCTATCTTCTGCCATCATAAGAGCTTTTGACGTCGCTACTACGCCATGATTAGTTCCTTCATCATCAATCAATCTTACTTCTTTTACTCTAATATTTCTATTTAATAGCGGTTGGTTATTATCTTTACTAATGGTATTGTCCTCCTATTTAGCTAACGCAAATATTTTATCAGATAAGGTTTTACTTTGCAAATACTATCTTTGGGATTAATTATCTTACTAATAATTTTCAAATACCCTAAAAAATAAAAACTAAAACTTCTTAAACTATATAATCAACATTTTTACATTTTTTAATAAAATTCACAATTAAAAATTCTATTTACTTGATTTTAATCTTTGTTTTTTATAAACTACTCACATAACCGTAGAAAGCTAGGGGGAAGGGTATATAAATAACCCGTTTCTGATAAGACAGAAAACCTTAAAACTAAAACCTAGCCGAGGATTAACAAAAACTTCATAAGTCAATTTTTGGAATTGGTTTAATATTATTTGTTGATGGATTTACGGTTTACCGTAAATTTTTTGTTTTACGGTGAAATAGGTCGATACAAAACGAACAAGGAGCTAAAAATGTCAACAAAAGCCTTCAAACAAGAAAAAATAGAAGCAATGAAAGAAAACTTTGCAAAGGCTAAAGTTGCTGTAGTTACTGAATATAGAGGCTTAACAGTAGAAGAAATCACTAAACTTCGTCGTGCGCTTCAAAAAGAAAACAGCGATTACATGGTAACTAAAAATACCCTTGCAAAAGTTGCATCAAAAGGAACTCAATTCGAAGTTCTTGCTGATGCATTAAAAGGACCTGTTGCTATTGCATTTGGTTTCGGTGATGAAGTTGTACCAGCTAAAGTTGTTACTAAATTCATTAAAGAAACAAAAAAAGGCGAAATCATCGCAGCCGCTTTAGATGGTAAACTATTGGATGCAAAAGAAGCAGCAGTTCTTGCAAGTCTTCCTTCAAAAGAAGAACTTTACGCAAAAATGCTTGGCAGCATAAATTCACCTGCAACTGGCATCGTTGGTGCTATCAATGCTGTTATGAGCGGATTAGTTCGAGCAATGGATCAAGTTGCAAAACAAAAGTCTGCATAATGACTTTTCGAAATATTAAAATACAAAATTACACAAACAAAAATTAAAAGGAGAAATAAAATGAGCGTAGAATCAATTTTAGAATCAATTGAAAAATTAACATTAATCGAAGCAGCTGAATTAGTTAAAGCTATGGAAGAAAAATTCGGCGTTTCTGCTGCTGCTCCTGTAGCTGTTGCTGCAGTTGCTGCTGCTCCTGCTGAAGCTGCTCAAGAAGAAGCATCTGAAGTTAACGTTATCTTAGCTTCTGCTGGTGCTAACAAAATCGCTGTTCTTAAAGAAGTTAGAGCTATCACTGGTCTTGGCTTAAAAGAAGCTAAAGATTTAGTTGACGGCGCTCCAAAACCAATTAAAGAAGGCGTTAAAAAAGAAGATGCTGAAGCTATTAAAAAACAACTTGAAGCTGCTGGCGCTACTGTTGAAATCAAATAGTTTTATTGTTAATTCTATAATTATTTTTTCGAGTGAAAAGGAGTTGAATTTTCAACTCCTTTTTTACTTTTAAGTTTTCTAATATTAGTCTCTTATACTAGTCATCTTATTAATATTCAAATCTCAAATTATGTTGAATACTTATTCAGGTACTAAGATATAACGGAGATCTAACATGAAAAAAGTTTACCTATTATTATTGTCATTTGCATTCTTATGTTCACTATCAAGTTTTGCAAACAGTCCGTGTGACAGTGAAATGAAAATGAATCAAAAAACACAAACATCAACCCCTTGTCAAAAACCCTGTCAAAAACCTTGTGAGCAACCTTGTGACACACAAAGTCCACAAGCTTATGTTAAACCTTGTTCTTCAGAATGTTTTTTATGCACAAATAAAAATATGAAAACTCTTTTCAAACAAATGAATTTAAGTGAAACACAAATTTGTACAGCAATGAAAATTCAAGACAAATATGAACTTGAAGTTCTGAGCTTAAATGAAAGATTAGAATGTGAAGAAGCAAATCTTTGTCAATTAAAACAAAAATGTGCGAAAAGAAGTCAAATTAATAAAGTAAAGAAAACAATCAAAAACTTGAAGAAAAAGAGAAAAGAAATTTGCAAATGCTATGAAAAACAATTCAAAGCATTATTATCAGACCCACAAAAGAAAGCTTACAGAAAATACAAAAAATGCTAATTATTTCAAAAAGGAGTTCAAATTGAACTCCTTTTTATTTACAAATAAAATACGTCAAACAAATGGTTTACTTTTAAAAAAATCTCATTAAGATGTTAATACGGAATATTATGTAAATAAAGGAGTAACAATATATGAGTATTCTGAACGGACAATCTCTATTATCAAGTGCAATGGCTGGTTTATCAAATACATATGCTACTTTAATGACAAACAGCAGCACTTCTGGCAAAGGTCTTACTTTGGATGATTTAACAAATGTTTCATCTACAACTTTATATCAATTAGGTTCAAATTATACTTTTTTACAATATTTAACTTCAAATTTTGCATCTTTAGATAATGATGGCGACGGTGAATTAACAGGAACCGACTTAAATAAAATAATGACAACAATGCAAACACAAGGTTTAACTTATAATGAAATTCAAACTTTATGTGCATCCGGTAATTGTGATTCAAGTCTTTATTCAACTGTTTTGCAATATTTTAATCAAATAGACTCAAATGGAGATGGAAGAGTTACCAGTGATGAAATAACAAAATTCACATATGATTGTCAACGAGAAGAAGCACTTGCTAAATACAAATCATATCGAGCTTCAGAAACAAGTTTATATTACAATGACGGTGTCGAAGATGACACTTCAAGTGTTTTAGATTCTCTTCGTCCTAATTTAGGAAATTCAAGCACTAATTCTTAGTTTGTTATAAAAAATCAATAAAAATACTCTTGTAAAACAAGAGTATTTTTTGTTTAATTTCTTTAAATTATTTGATATTCAGCCAATTAAGTTTATTATTATAAATATGATACAATGGCGAATAGTATTAATTTTTATATATTTAATAATGTCATTCTGCACATATAGCAGCTATAATGTTTATGCAGAAGATATAATTCCTGTTGCAAAAAAAGAAAATACAATAAAAATAAATAGTATAAATTTTGACAATTCAGATTCAATAATATTTTTAGGAACATCCGGAAGTGATGATACTACTGATATTAAAATAACTAAACAAACATTAACAGAACCAGACAGAGTCTTTTTTGATATTGAAAATGCTGTTATAACATTTTCAAATTCTACATATGAGATAAGAAACAGTAAATTAACACAAGTTAGAATTGCCCAAAATTCTGTAAATCCCAATATTGTTCGTATTGTAATATGGAAATCGCCTAATTATGATACATCACAAATAAAAGTTTTAAAAATAAAGAATAATATTATTATCAAATTAAATAACGAAATTCCGATTCAACAATATTTAACCCAAACATATAAAGAAACAAAAACAAGTGCTATTGAATATTATGAGAAAGCAGTCGCAATACCTGAAGAAAAACAATCAACAAATGAATCAGATGAAATTTTCCAGAAAGTACAACAAGCATTCAAAGAAGATGATCAACAACTTGTACGTCCAAACATAGAACAAAGACAAGCAAAATTAAAATCACGATTCTTTTTAGAAAAAGCAATTCCAAGAAATGGCAGTTTACTTATTGGAGGTATTGGTGTTGTTAATGTTGAAAAACCCTTTACTTTAACAGAACCTTCAAGGGTTGTTTTTGACTTACCTAATACAATTGTTTTACAAGAATTAAGAGATAAAGAATTTAAATTATCTGAAAATGTTACTGCAAAAATTGGACAATTTGAACCTTCAAAAGCGAGGATAGTAATAAAAACAGATAACCCAAACGCATATAGACAGGTATATTCAACTAATTTACAAACTCTTTTAATTAGTAGCAGTAATAATATTTCCGGAGTAAGTATGACTCCTGTCAGAAGTGAACTTACATACTTCAAAGAGCAAACAGTAAACCAAAATACAGATGTAATAAATATAATATTTTCAAATCCTATAATATATTCAATAAAAAGAGAAACTAATAAAATTAACGTTTTATTCTACAACCTTACAAACTTTAATATAGAATCATTTAACTCTCTCGCAATAAAGAATCAAAACGGATTCAATGCAAAAAAAATAGGAACCAATGTATATATCATATCATTTCCGGCAAACTCTAATACACTTATAGACTGCTACGAAGCATTAAATGCAGCACAATTACGTTTTGTATTTACTAAAAAAATAACAACAAAAATACAAACTACAGAAAAAGTACAAACACAAGTAAATAAAAATATAATATCATTACCATCACAAACTCAAACACCTGTAAGAAAGCCAAGTGAAGAAATTAAAAAAGAAAGTCCTTTTGCAGACTTACTTGAACGTTCACAAATAAAAAAATCTCCTCAAAAAAAGACAGAACAATCTATTCCTAAAAAAGTAAAAAATAAGATTATAGTAATTGATCCCGGCCATGGCGGACTTGATACTGGTGCTTCACGAGGTAATGTTCTCGAAAAAGATTTAACTCTAGATATAGCTCTAAAATTAAGAGAATGCTTAAAAGAAATGGGAATGAAAAACATAATAATGACAAGAAGCACTGATAAGACACTTACGCTTGATGAACGTGTACAGATTGCAAACAACAATAATGCAGATATATTTGTAAGTGTACATATTAATGCCAGTGTTAAGACAGAAATCAATGGTATAGAAACACATTATTATTCAGATAACGGATATAAAGTTGCAAAAGTTATTCATAAAGAACTTATGGAAAATATAAGTGCAACAGACAGAGGCTTGTTTAAGTCCAAATTTTATGTTATAAACCACACAGAAGCACCTGCTGTGCTATTGGAATTAGGATTTATATCAAATGAACAAGAAAGAAATTCATTAAAATCTGAAAAAAGACAAATAAATTCAGCACAAGCAATTGCAGAAGGTATAGTTAATTATTTAACGGAGTATTAATTAAAATGGATAACTCTCCTATAGGCATATTTGATTCAGGAGTTGGCGGGTTAAGTGTTTTTTCTCAATTAGTACAACTTTTACCCGATGAGAATTACATATACTTTGGAGATACTTTAAACCTTCCATATGGGAATAAAACTCAAGAAGAACTTATAAAAATCACTCAAAATATTTTTGATTTTTTCAAATCAAAAAAAGTCAAAGCTGTAGTAATGGCTTGCAACACAACTTCTGCTTTAACTTACGAAACATTAAGTCCTAAATATGATTTCAGAATATATCCTATCGTTCAAACTGTTGCAAAAGAAATAGCAATGGGTAATTATAAAAATATTGGTATTTTTGCCACACAAGGTACAGTAAATTCACATGCTTATAAAAGAGAAATCCAAAAATATTCACAAAACACACAAGTATTTGAAATAGCCTGTCCTGAATGGGTAAATATTGTAGAAAAAGAATTGCAAGAAAATGCAGACAGTATAAAAAATATAAAAATGCATTTAGATGAAATGCTTGTACATAATATAGATAAAATAGTTCTTGGTTGCACTCACTATCCATATTTATTACATACTTTATCCAAATTTGCCCCTGAAGAACTTTTTATAAATCCTGCAAGACACTTTGCTCAATACATATACCAAAACTTAAAAGAAAATAACCTTTTATGTGAAGAAAAAAGACACGAACATAAAATATATGTAAGTGCAAATCCAAAACAATTTGCAACGGCATCCAGATTATTTTATAAAGTTCAAGAGATAGAAGAGATTAAACTTATACCTCAAAAATAAACTTTAAAATAAAATTGAGTTAATATTATAAATAACTAAATATAATAAAATTTATCATTCTAATTGGAGAATTTGCTTTTCTAAAAAACAACATTAAATTAATAATATGAAAAAGATATTATTAGTTTTATTTAGTTTAATGTGTGTATTAATAAATTCCTGCAATGCAATGGTTATAGAAGGTAACGTTGCAATGACAGATAAAGTACCAAAAGAATTTTTCGGCGACTGGAAAGTTGTATCTATCTGCACAAAAAGTACAAATAAAGAATATTTTGACAGTAAAAGTGTAGATATTTGGACATTAAAACGAACCGGAGACATTATAACATTAATGAATCCTTTATCAGGTGCAAGGGCAGACATTACAGTCAATGATGTAAAAGGGAAAACAGTAAAATTTGAAAAAAGGAGCTATTATCCTGATGAAGAATCAATTGAAACTCCAATATTAACTTTACAAGGTGACAATTTTACAGGAGTTGATAAAATAAGTATAAAGACATTTAAAGACGGGAAACTTATTAAAGAAGATTACGTCGAATATCAAGTAAAAGGCACTAAAATTTCAGGATCACCAATTTCGGGGATTTTGGGACTATAATTGATGAGTGAGGATATATGACAAGTAAAAAAGAATTATTTTTTGATGTAATAATTTTGGGTTCAGGTCCAGCAGGTTTTTCTGCAGCTATATATGCTTCAAGGGGAAATTTAAAAACCGCTATACTTGATATTAATATGTTTGGCGGACAACCTTCTAATTATTTAGAAATAGAAAATTATCCCGGATTTTCATTAATTGGCGGTTTTGAATTAATGGAGAAGTTTGAAGAACACGCAGATAAATTCGGTGTTGAAAAATTCCCAATGGTTGAAATAGAAAATATAAACCTTATAAATGAAGTCAAAGAAATTGAAACAACAGATACGATCTTTAAAGCCAAATCAATAATTATTGCAACAGGGGCTCAGGCAAAAAAGCTGAATATTCCAGGCGAAGAAGAATTCAAAGGCAGAGGTGTAAGTTATTGTGCCATATGTGATGGTGCATTTTATAAAGATAAAACACTTGCTGTAATAGGCGGTGGTAATTCTGCCATTGAGGAAGCTATTTATCTTACAAAGTTTGCAAAAAAAGTATATATCGTACATCGAAGAGACGAACTAAGAGCTGATAAAATTTATCAACAAAAAGCATTTAATAATGAAAAAATAGAATTTATATTGAGTCATTCACCCAAAGAAATACTTGGAACTAATACAGTAGAAAAAATCATATTAGAAGATTTAAAAACAAATCAAATAAAAGAACTTCAAGTGGATGGAGTATTCCCCTATATTGGCTTTACACCAAATACCGAATATTTCAATGGACAAATTCAACAAAACCAGCAAGGTTTTATTGAAACAGATACCAATATGCAAACCTCTATAAATGGAGTTTTTGCAGCTGGTGATGTTAGAAATACTCCACTAAGACAAGTAATAACTGCGGCTTCAGATGGTGCTGTTGCTGCTTGTTCAAGCATTAAATATATAGAATCTACAACATTTATAACGAAAGAAACAAAAGTGTAATATACTCCATATGTATGTATTCAAAGCTCCCTCCAAAAAATAGAATTATTTTGGAGGGAATTAAGAATGATTATAACAACTATAGAAACAATTCCTGGAATGAAAATAAAAGCTCATTGCGGATTAGTTTCAGGAAGCACAGTTAGAGCAAAGAATGCCATAAAAGATATTGGTGCAGGTTTAAAAAATATGGTAGGTGGAGAACTAAAAAGCTATACCGAGCTTTTAACTGAAGCAAGAGAAGAAGCTATAAGCAGAATGGTTGCACAAGCAAAAAAACTTAAAGCTAATGCAATTGTTAATGTAAGATTTGCAACATCATCTGTTACAGTAGGTGCTGCCGAAGTCTACGCATACGGAACAGCTGTAGAAGTAGTAAAACCGGAAGGTTAATAATGTTAGATTTAATTATTCTTATATTGCTCCTACTTCTAACATATGGA